>NZ_JAUBTO010000010.1:0-109626 GCF_036702495.1 Microcoleus sp. C2D2
TGATATGGTGAATCCTATCTTAGTCTTTTTGTAAAGCCGTCCTAAAAGGACGGGGTTTCAACCCATTTCTCTGATGAAAAGAAAGTTCTAAATCCAATAAAACACTTTGTGCAGGCGATGGATTTAATATAGTCTTTGTAGCATCATGTAGTAGAATCAGAGCCTGCTCGGCCGCTTGTTTTGCCTCAATCCACCAGGATTTAGACAACTCCACTTCAGCGAGAAAGCCATAAACTCGCGCTTGTCTGAATTGGTCGTAATGGGTTTGATGGAGAACTAAGGCCTTTTGCGCCACGAGTTCTAATTTGTGCCAATCCTTCAGCCGATGCAGCACCTCTGCCCAAAAATTGATAAATTTAGCCGCTAAGTCGGGACGGTTGGCTTGTTCAAAAGCCTGTATAGACTGTTGAAAATACTCTCTGGCGCGATCGCCAGCTTGCTGATGCTCCACACGATGTCGTGCTGCATAATAACGCCACCAATCTCCAATATAAAATAGTAAAAGTCCAGAACGCGACCGATCGCCTGTTTGCTTCCACCAAGCCAAACTCTGCTCGTAATGGTGGCGAGATGCAACATCGGAATTATCCGCAACTCGACCCCAGATAAATTCCAAACCAGCTTCCAACTCAGGGTCTAACGTCACCCCTCGATGTTGCAATTCTTCACAAGCTGACTTGAGTTCAGCGCAACGCGGAGAACCATTCTCAATATCTAGTGCAGCATTATCTAAAAATACGTTGTCGCGAGAATTTAAAACCTTAGCAAACACCTCCTCAACAGTTTGCCGAATCAATTGAATCAACTCATCCACAGTCATTTGAAACTCCACCGTCGTGGCCCAACTGTGGAAATCAGGAATCAACCGAATCAGCTTGCACAGGATCGCATCTGTGACCCACAGCACTAAAGGAAAGTTAAAGTTGCGAAACTCCTCTCGGATCTGATTAGTCGCCGTCAAAACCGGGTCGATTTCGATCAGAGACTCCAGACCGACTATCATTAGTGCATTAGGCTGTTGAGCACCCAGTTCTTCTGCAATCCTAGTGTAGAGAGTTTGAACCGACTTCTCTAGCACCAATTCCCGTATCTGAACCGGACATTGCTCCCGCAACTGCTGCACAATTTGTTCCCGCAAGGTTCTGTAGTTGCAAACGGCCAAAATTAAGGAAAACTCTTCCTGAAAATAAGTAATCCCCCGGATCAGGGTTTTCAGAGATTCTTGATTAATCTGTATTAATTCGGCTGAGGAATCATTCATAACTGCAACTCTTTTGCTCCTGCTAAAATTGGGTTGATATCAAACCAACTCTCCTCTGCATCGCAATACTCAAAGACAAACAAACTCCGAAGCAGGGTTTGATATTCTTCCTCACCTCTGACGGTTTTTTGTTGCGCTACCAGCCCTAGCAGTTCCCATTCGTGGGGCGTGATTGCTTTACTCAGTTCGCTGCGCCGCTGACTAATGACTCGCTCTACCAAATCGCGGGAAAAAGGCGGATCGTCTTTTTTCATACAACTATTAAGCAGCACTAATAAGTTCCGCACATGACCGCCGCTGACTTGACAGAGGTAATCTAACGTTTCTGGCGCCTCAAACACTTCTGAAATTAAGCTGATGCGTTGCTCTGGATCTACATTAGGGAAAGCTCTTGCTAGAATCATTTGTCGGAGCAAAGCAATGCCTTCTGAACATAGACTGCCGGATCGTTCATGCACTCGCACCATCGGCAACAGTTGAGGATCTGAGCCAAAGCGATTAGTCAAAGTTTGTTTTTCATTGGAGAAAGCTAGAACTAAGGGGACGGTGTAGACAACGTGGCATTTGAGCTTGTTCAGTTGGTCTCCTCGGTCTACAAAAAGGTACTCTGGTTGAGTTATTCCTGATAACCTTGGCTTGTTATCAATCCGGTCTAAATTGTCAACAATCACGACCATTCCGGCTTTTCCTTGCTGCTTTAGTTGCTTTTGGGCGGGTTCAATTAGTTCCTGATTAATGGCTTCTAAGATATTATTGACTCGCGGCTCCAAGTGTTGTCTTAACAGAGAGCGAATATCTTTACTATCCTTTGCTTTGGTGGTGATTTCTCCTATTCCTACTGCTAGGGAAAACTTTCCTGCGTCTGCATTTATGCCGAGATCGCCCACGACAGGAACTTTAGCTTTGATTCCGGTGATTTCTGTGTTTAAAAGGTTGGCAGCTTTTTGGAGTAAATTCTGGAAACGGGTTGGCTGGAGTTGGATTTGAGCTGCCTCCAAACTCTGGCTCACTTGACGGGCGATCGCCAGTAAAATATTGCTGATATCCACATCTGCCAGATCTAAGTCTTGAGAAGACTCGAAATAGACTACGTGGAAGCTTTTTTGTTCTAACTCTGCTTTTAGCCGGGATAACTCGGTGGATTTACCGCAACCGATATGTCCGGTGAATAACTGACATATCGGCTCATCTTCAGAAAAGATTATAGCGCGTCGCAGTTCTTTAATTAAATTGCTCCCTCGCACTTCTGAAAAATCGATGTAATACTGTCGATCTTCAGGTTGGCTCAGATCGAGAGTTCGGCTGGGATTGGATGCTTTAAAAAATCTGTGTAAATCTATTGCCATCAAACCCTCACTTATATATGTCGCGCTTCAGGTTAGCCCAGATCGAGAGTCCGGCTGGGATTGGATGATTTAAAGAATCTGTGTCAATCTATTGCCATCAAACTCTCACTTATATATTATGCTCGATTAGAGTCTGCATTCAGCTTCCGATCGCTCATTGGCTCGATGCTGCCTGTGTTGGGTCATCTACACCCCTCAAACTCCAAGTGTCGGAAGTTACCGTCAGCAAACTGGTGCTTTTGATTTGACTGTGGAAAAGGTATGCTTGCAGAGTATTCGTTGGAAACACTGCCGCGCCGTTCACCGCTTTGATGGGTACATTTATTGCCCTTTGTCCACTAATGTCGAGTTTGGAACTGATTCGAGGCGTACCGATCGCAACCCCTTAAATGTGGAATAGTATAAACAACCTGCGACTGCTGTCGCCGTCAATACCAGCAATTGTCAAAATAATCTTGTTTTTCTCGACTTGGATTGTGGTGTGGCTTCCCGCAGCGATTGTGCTGGCGATCGCCCTCAAATGGCATCCACCCCAACCCTTGGGAAACAAAAAACTACCTTTACTCGCTTCCCTCTACGTGATTGTCCCCTTGATTTTATGGGCGACAAGTTGGATCGAAAACACATCTTTTGCCAACTGGGGTTGGGATTGGCAACCTGCAGTTTTCATGTCATTAATGCGGGGATTAGGATTAGGAATAATTAGCTTAGTAATTTTATTCGGCTTGCAATTAACCGCAGGCTGGCTCGAACTAAAAAAAAGCGAGACTTCCACCGAAACAGGCGAAAAAAAAATTAATTTTTGGACTTTAATCCTTAACCCTGCTAGTCTGCTGACTCTGTTATTAGCAGTGTGGATTAGCGCCACAGAAGAGTTAATCTTTCGCGGCTGCTTGCAAACGATACTCCAGCAAGATTACTCAGTGCTAATCGCAGCAGCGATCGCCAGTTTTATTTTCGCGATCGCCCACCTAATTTGGGCCGCCAAAGAAACCCTACCGCAACTGCCAGGATTGTGGCTGATGGGGATGGTTTTAACATTAGCCCGCATCGCCGACAATGGCAGTTTAGGATTGGCGATCGGCATTCACGCAGCTTGGATTTGGGGTATAACCACCGTAGATACAGAAGGCGCAATTAATCCAACAGGCCGCGCACCGGAATGGATTACAGGAATAGCAGCGAAACCGCTAGCAGGTGCAGCCGGCATTTTATTGCTACTAGCAACCGCAACCTTACTCTTCCTGACTCAAATCAGCGTTAATCAGCGCTAATCAGCTTAAATCAGCGGTAAAAATTCCGACATTAATTCAAGTGTCGATCGATCGTCACAATCGAAACCGGATTCAGCGCGTCAAAACGAGTTGAATTTCCCCCAGCCAGAGAACGCGACAATTGCACTTGCACGATTCGGTAACTCCAGTGCGGTTCCCGGCGCACCCGATCGCCCATCCAGCTCAAAACAGTAGCAATATCTTCCAAAGCATCCAAAGCCAGGACGATCGAGCCTCCTGGAAGCAGCCGCAGCGCGCAAACGCCCAAAATTTTAGTCAACCCTCCGCCACTACCGCCAATAAAAATCCGGTGCGGAGGACGCAAGCGATGCAAGATTTCCGGGGCGGTTCCGTAAATCGAGAACACATTTTGCAGCCCAAAACGGCCGTAGTTGAACTCGATCGCAGAAGTGCCAAAAACCGTTTTTTCGATCGCGTACACCTCAGACTGCGGGAATAAACGAGCAATTTCGATCGACACAGAACCGTTACCAGCACCCACATCCCAGACAACTTGTCCCGGTTGCAAAGCCAATTGTGCCAGCACCAACACCCGCACTTCCCGTTCAACCGTCAAACCAGTCTTGTCGCCACAACCGATAAAAGCTGCATCCGGTATTCCCAACAAAGGCAACTTTTCCAAATCCAAAGGTTCTGCCCTCGGCGGGGACTCCCGCAGCATCACAACCACGCTCAGCGGTGAAAAAGACTCTCCCAGCAAAGCTGACAGAGAACGGAGGCCCACGCGCTCATCAGCAGAACCCAAATTTTCGCACACCCAAAACTCGTAGCGTGTAGGCAAATCTAGAGCTTTCACCAAATTTGCCAGGGCCGCCGGAGTATGAGTTTCGTCTGCGAGCACCGCAATTTTCTCCACACCGAGTTTGAGTTTTGCCGTCAGTTCCTCAAAATAACGTCCTTGAGAGCCAACAAAATGAGCGTCTTGCCAAGGGATGTGCAAGCGATTAAAAGCCAACTGCACAGAACTGAGGTGCGGGTGAAAAGCCAATTTTTCTGCAGGCAATTGGGCAATTAACAACTTTCCCCAGCCGTAGAACAGCGGGTCACCCGCCACCAAAATTACAATGAGTTGAGGCGAGGGGGTGGAGGGGGGCGAAAAAGTCCCTGTATCTGGCTCTAAATTCGCATCAGTCGCCAACCAGCGCTTAATTTCAAGAATTGCGGTCGTCAAATCTTCCAACACCCATATCTCGCAGGAGTGCTGCGGGAAATAGCTCAAATGGATCTCGCTCCCTATTAGCAGAGCGGCCATTTCTACAACCTGCCGCGCCGAGGAACTCAGCCCAGCAGCTCCATCTAAACCTATACCAACAACGTGTACAGTCACTTTTTCAGCAAAGCTGTTTTTTTCTGGTTTTTCATAAGTTTTCTGCTTGACTTTGTTGCCAAGCCCAAATAATTAAAGCATTTAATAGGCAATATCCTGACTGTTTTGACAACTCCCCGTCCTCTTATGAGCGGGGATTCTTGGTTCATTGGGACTACTCATGTAGCTTGCCCTCCCCAAAATTCACTGCGATTTGCCCAACCGCTGTATATCCACGCTGCAACACCACTTGCGCGGCTGCAACATCTCGATTCGTTTCATAGCCACACGTTTGACATCTATGTACCCGTTCGGATAGTTCTTTTTTCCCTGTATGGGTTTGACATAAGGGGCAGGTTTGACTTGTTCGGTTTGGGTTTACAGATGCGAAGTATGCACCTCGCTTAAAGCAAACATGACCCAAGATATTCAGGAACTGACCAAACCCTGCATCAAGCGTGTGCTTGCTGATCATTCCGGCTGACATTGCTTTAAGGTTCAAGTCCTCAGCAAATACTGTTTGGGCTGCGTTACATAAATGATGTGCGGTCTTGAAATGAAAGTAAGAGCGACTGTTCGAGATGTATTCGTGGTGCAAGCCTATTTGGTGATGAATTTGACGAAACTTTCTAGAGCCTTTTTTCTTGCGCTTGAGTTGACGTTGCAGCAATTTCAGCTTGCGTTGTCCATCCACAAAGAATCGAGGTCTATCAATCAATTCACCATCAGAAGTTGCCAAAAAATGTCCTAACCCTAAATCAATCCCTAATCCATGCCCTGAAGGTGAGGCTTGAGACACTTCGACATCACATTGCAAAGTGAGCATGGCATAGTAGCCAGAAGCCCTTTTAATAACGCGAATTTGCTTGACATCAAACCCTTGAGGGATTGGACGCGACAGGTGCATTTTGACGCTTCCAATCTTGGGCAGGTTGACCCAATCGGCACCATCAAATCGTTTAACGGATTCTAGATTCAATTGAGGGAACACAAATGAGCGCATCCGCTTTTTGAATCTAGGAAAACCGTGTCCTCGTTCCCACATCGCCACAAACGCTGCCTCTAGTTGGCGCAACGCCTGCTGCAAGACATGGGTGTGAGGCAGTTTCAACTCAGGAATTAACTTCTTTGCGAATGCCAATGATTTGCATTGCCGGGCAAAGGTTGGACGCGGTGCATCATCCGGGATAATGTATTCCTGCTTAATGCTGCACGAGTTGATATCACACTTACGAGAATTAACCCAATCTTTTCGTTCTCGCAATGCAAAGTTGTAGACCTTGCGGCAAATATTGAGCCACAGGTCGAAAGTCTGGCGTTGCGTATCGGTAGGAATGAGCTTGTACTCGTAGGTTAGATTTAACATACAATCATTGTAGAGGACACCTGAATAAATGCGGTGCTGTTTATTCAAAAACCTCTCGGAGAGATTCCGAACCGAAAGTCCCCCTAGAAGGGGGAGGCTTGTATCCCAATTTTTTGGTCACAGGGGAGAGGAGCCGATGGGGAGAGTGGGCGAGAGAGTGGGAGATGGGAAAAAATCTTCCTTCTTCCCTCTTTCCTCTTCCCTCGGACTTCTTCACCCTTGAGTTCGTTAAAACTCAAAAACAGGCCAATCCGGTTGCCGGAGGTAGCTGGTCATGTCGTCAAACTTCCGCAGTTCCACTCGGTTTACGGACAGTTCTTGCGGCGTGTCCAGCCATTGCTCGTTTAATTCCGACAGCAAAGCGCACAAGCGAGCGCGGTCTAGGTTCGGCCCGGTGTCCCCAAAATAAGCCAGAGTAATGTGTGCCGTAAAATGATATTGCTGTTCGATTCCCAAAGCAATTAAATCGGGATTTTGATAGATCGATCGGCGAAACTCCAGAATTTGCTTGTAAGAGTTTTCGTCCGTCGGTGCTAAACAAACACCCACCGATCTAGTCATCACCATCAACCCCAGCACTATCCAGCGAATGGGAGAGCCCCCAGCCAAGGGTTTGCAGGCGGCAAAACGATCGGCCATGCGCGAGCGCAGTTGCTCCTCAAATTCTGGATTTTTATCAGAGGCATCTCGAAAAGCGCTGTCCCAAATCAAATCGGCTACGGTTAAATGGAAGCTATCAGGAGGCAGTGCCACGAGCGCACCCTCCCCTATTTCCTGCAATAGCCGTTGTTGGCTCGAGTGCAAATTACTATAAAATGCAGCATTTTCTGCATCTTCCCCCGCAGGCGGCGTAATCACTGAATAACCTGGAAAAGGTACAGGAGTTCTCCGGCCTGCTTCGTCGGGCTTAAATTTTGGAGATTCCTGAATGTGTTCCACCTGGGACTTGTAGGAGTCCAGCAGCGTCATTCGCGCCACCCGATTTACGTAAGCTTGATAAGTATCATCCAATCTTGATTTCCTCGCGGTGACATACTCCCAAACCAAATTTTATATTATGGTGCGGGCTTCCAACAGTTCAATTCAGGATATGTTGGACAAGCCTCGCGTGCAACTCTGATTTTTTTGGCTACTGAGCGTTTTTCATGCAAATTTACCTGTATTGGGGGGAAGACGACTTTGCGATCGCGCAAGCTGTGACAAGTTTGCGCCAAACAGTCCTCGACCCCAACTGGGCTAGTTTTAACTATGACAAGATTATTGCCGATTCCGCCGGAGCTGTGGTCGAAGGGCTCGATCGAGCCTTAACGCCCCCCTTCGGTACCGGCAGCCGTTTTGTCTGGCTGGCAAATACGACTGTAACGCAGCAGTGTTCTCAAGAACTATTAGTCCAATTGGAACGAACACTGCCAGTGATTCCCCCTACCACCGTGCTGCTGCTGACATCCGTCAAAAAACCCGACAGTCGGCTCAAATCTACCAAGTTACTCGTCGGGTCCGCCCAAGTGCGGGAATTTTCACCGATTCCGCCTTGGAATGACAAAGAATTAGCCCAGCGGGTGCGCCAAGTCGCCGCCGAAATGAACGTAAAATTGACCGCCACAGCGATCGAACTTTTGGCCCGATCCATTGGCAGCGATACCCGCCAGCTATACAGCGAACTGGAAAAATTGCTGCTGTTTGCGGGCAACCGCAGCCAACCTCTGAACCCGGAGGAAGTTGCAGCACTGGTGCACTGTCACGCCGAAAATACCTTCCAGCTAGCCGATGCGATTCGCTCCGGCAATACCTCGGCCGCTTTGGATTTATTGGCCGGCTTAACGGCCCGCAACGAGCCTGGTTTGAGGATTGTGGCTGGCTTGACTGGTAAGTTTCGGATTTGGCTGTGGGTAAAGGCGATGATCCAAGCGGGCGATCGCGATGATAAAATTGCTCAAGCTCTAGACCTCGGCAATCCCAAACGAGTATACTATTTTCGCCAAGAAGTCAAGAATGCTAGCTTAGACAAACTGCAAAAAAGTTTGCCCTTGCTCCTAGACTTAGAAGCTTCTTTAAAACGGGGGCGAGAAGAAATCTCAACCCTGCAAACCAAAGTTATAGAACTTTCTAGCTTGTTTCGCTGAGGTCCGACACGGCACAGGATCTGCCCCTTACTGTAAATTTTTACAACAAATTTCGATAGCGGCTATGTGCTTGATGCCGGATCGCGGGCCAAAAGGTCAATAGATACTAGAAATACTCTCAGAATGCCAAAGTAGAAGTTAATGTGGTAAATAAATATTGTCCGCCGAATGCCGATCGGTTAATATTATTTGCCGGCTCTCCACCCCCCCCAACAAAAGAGCGCTACCCATGACACAACAGAACCCGCGGGAACTGCTCAAGCAGGGCGATCCAAAAGCGATCGCATCTAGCATCAACCGTACACTCAAACCCAAAGGCATCAACGCTGATGTGACGCGGGACAACGGCTGCCTCCACATAAATCTGGAGTCAGACAAAGTACCCGATCAAATGGTATTGGTCGATTTCATCCGCACCGGCATGACGAAGCTGGGACTCGAATCAATTCACACTGTAAAGGTCTACGGGCGTCGAACAGGTGACGGTGAGCCTGCGTGGGAAGATGAAATCGATCTGATGCCTGAAGACCCAATGCCTTACGGCCTGGAGAGTGGAATGCCTGACGACTCTGTAGGTTTAGATGATGTCGAGCCCGAAGGCGAAGACTATTATCAAGATGGAGAATTCGATCGAGATGAGGAAGAGGAAGACGAAGACGAAGACGAAGACGAAGACGAAGCCCCGCCTCCGAAAAAACAATTCCCCAAATGGGTAATACCTGTGGGTCTGTTAGTGCCTGTGGCGGCGCTCGCAGGGCTTTTCTTTACTAAAAATCTCCCCTTCGGCGGCGGCTCCAACCCAGAACCGAACCCCCCGGAAGCCGCTTCCCCCTCCCCCAAACCCTCATCTCCCGCTTCTAAAGCCACCGCACCGTCTCGGACCGCATCTCCGGGTATCTCACAGGCAGAATCTCCTGCACCAAAAGCGGCTCCCACTGCGGAGGCTCCCGCAAGCCCAGCTCCGACATCTCCACCACCCAAAGCTGCACCAGCCTCTGAGGCGCCTAAGGCAGCCTCTCCTGCACCAAAAGCCGCCGCCCCTAAGCCTGACTCTTGGAGGGAAGCCGTTAACAAAGCTCAGAGGGCAGCAATTTTGGCCCAGACGGCTCAGTCTCAAAATGAGTGGATCGCAGTAGCAAGCGAGTGGCAGCAAGCGGTTAAGCTCGCCAGAGCCGTGCCGTCAACCAGCCCGAACTATCAAAAAGCTCAGCAAAAAGCGGCAGAGTATCAGGCTAATCTGATTGTTGCCAACCGCAGGGCGGCGGCTGCGCCTTAATAGTTTTGAGTTTTGAGTTTTGAGTTTTGAGTTGAATACTCGATGTGCTAAAAGTCAAAAGTCAAAAGCCAAAAGTAAAAAATATTGTTTTTACTGAAAGCTTTATTAGCTTTTGACTTTTTTCAATTTTATTAAAATTTCATTTAACTTTACCTATTGCTTTAACTCCAAAAGCGGTATTTTTTTCCTTTCAATCGTTTTTAAGCCAATTATAGTTTCATCTTGACACCAATATTTGAGCCGATTTTTTGCTGGCTTTGGGGTAGTAGACTCTAACCGGCAAGATACTTTGAGCAATTTTTTTAGTTTTTTTTATTTCGATAAATGCAGACTCATCTTTTCTATTTATCAAACATCTTGGTACTTTTAATTGGGCTTGACTGCGATAGTAATTGCTTTTCTAATGTTTGATATTTAACCGACGAAAATTAAGATTTATTTTCTACCCATTTACCAATTTATTTGTAACTCTTAAAATGACAGGATTCTTCACTTAATTTTTGCGAAATTCCGGCTATTACGGCTGAGGGGATTACTCGGGATCTACCAGTTGCTTGCCGTATTTTTAACATTTATTGCAGACCGCCAGCCCTATTTTGTTTGAACCATCTATAGCCTTTCTCAGTAACATGAGGTACTATCGGGCCCACGGGCATAGGGCCCACGGGCATAGGGCATACCTCACAACGCGATCGAACCGCTATATGTACAGTAATTCTATGTACACCTCGCACGTTCACCTACATCTGTAACGCTTTGGCTCGATCCACCCTTTAACCAATCTCAGTGTCTAAATTTTTTGTCGATTAATTATAGTTCACGGCGCTGCGACCCAATTATTTTTAACTCGTCTGCGGTTAAATCAATTCTTTCTTGGTAGTTGAGTTTCATAAAATATTCCTCAAACTCTCAGCTTCATCGTAGCAATTTTTTGGGGACTGGTATTAACATTCCTTTATTTACCTTGATTTTTTTGGCAGACCTACTTATATGTATATAGCGATGGTTCCGCTTGCACTCTTGTAAAAACAACACTAACTCAAAAAACACAGAAACAACCCGATCGATCAAAGAAACCGGGTTGCTAAACACAGCGCTGGGGTTAAATCTGTTCTTCCCCTTGATTAAGACGCTGAATTCCGGGATTATCCTCGACAGGAACAATACCATCTTGTGGAATATTGACGATGCCTGTGAATGGCTCTTGGCTGGTTTTTAAAGCTTCTTCCTTGTTTTTGCGATCGGCAATTTCGCGCTGCAACTTATCAATCGTCCGTTGAAAACGAGCTGCTTGTCTGAGCATTTCTTGTTCTGAAAATTCTAGCAATTGAATCAGATTGCCAACTTGAAATTCCAGTAATTGGTTTTCACTAACATTGTTATTCATAACAAGATTTCTAGCAGTATGTGAAGGTTCAAAAACACTTTCTTCTTCGTAAACTGAGAGGGAATTTTTTACACTAACTGCCAAATTTTTAAACATTTCAGCCGTGCTTTGGGGAATTTTAACTTTCAGGAACATCACTACAGCAAACAAACTTCCGGACGGTAGAAGTCCCCCAAATCCCAAGACAGACTTGATTTGGTACGGGATAATTAAGGAATCTTGCTCCGGAATAAACGGGCTGCCTTTTGCGTCTGGTACGTGAAAAATATTTAATACTGCAGGCTCTAATTGCAGGAATCTTTCTGGCTCGAGTCCGAGGAATGTAGGAATGTCTAAACCGAACTGCCGGATTATTTCCGAAATCGCCGGCATTTGAGCCACTAATTGTGTACTAACTAACGGAATAGCTGTATTTTTTGCTGCTGTGTGCCGAGAATTCCACTGCGGTTCTGTGCCTGCTGCTGCTAGCAGAGTCCAACATTTCATGTCGGCGGCGGGGGGATAGCCGTTCATCAAGCAGCGGGCGGATTGTTGCAATGAGTCTTCTAATTCCCCGTAGGGATGAGTTTTGAACAAACGCACTAAGGCACAGCTATTTTCTCCAGTTTGCGCATCGCAAAAATGTTGGTAAATATAGTTAACTATCTTCTGGCTGCTGGCTTCCATACTAGCAGTATTTCTACCTAAGTGGCGCAGGACTAAGCTGCATTTCGCCATGTCTTGGGGGGTAAATAGGGTAATATCGTACATTAAAAAAGGCTCTCCCAGAGATCAAAAACTCTTTTTCATTTATCGTTAAGGCAGCTACCGCATCCGGAATCCTACTGAGAGTTTTGAACAAAGCGTTAGTTAAAATATGTAGAAAATTTGTCCGCAAAATGCAGCGGTTGTCTGGAAGGATACAGAAATTTAGATTAAGGCCAAAAAAATTTATCCCGTAGGGTGCGCCACCAGGACAGAAAAGCCGATGTATAGTGTTTGAAAGGATTTTATTACGATGACTGGCGTAGAGAGATTAAAGCAACGGGGCTTTTCAACCGATATCCCTCCCGTTTTAAGTAAGTGGGTAAAAATAAACCTAAGGGGGGAGGGCGGGTTTTACACTCATCAACTCGCTTCTAGTATAGATAATACGCGCTTTCGCGCCCCAACAAAACCCTACAAGATATTATTGTTTTTTCGTGCCGTTATACTTACTGCTAATTGTGGTACATATAACTCGGTTTCTGGGTAAGTAACATTCACCGAAATCCTATAAAGCCAAGCTGCAATTTTTCTGGCGGGCGATGGCGCGCTGATGTCGAAAACTGGTAATATTTCGGTCGTCTTGGACGCATAAACTGGGTTTTTTAACGGAGAAAAAACCCGGTTTCTTTGGTTTGGGTAAGTAGATGCTGTGTTCAAAACTTTTAACCACCTCAAACAACTCTACTCTGCAGGTTGAGACTTTGCTTGCCCAGCATCTTTAGCAGACAATCCCTGATCTTGAACGCCAAAATACCACAAACTAGCAGCAGCTTCGGCGCGAGTCACGGGTTTCTTGGGCTGAAACAGAGTAGTAAAACCAAAAACGCGGCGAATATTCGCCAAATCTCCATTGTTAAAATCAGCTAAAACGGCCCGCGACGCCTGAGAATCAATTTTAGAAGCATCTTGAAAACCCCACTTTTCTTTCACTCCTTCAATGTTAGCTGTCGGCAAAACTTGACGAGTATCTAAAGGCACTTTCCAGAGAATCATTGTTTCGCGAGTTAAAGGTGCATCCGGCCGAAATTTCACATCTTTAGTTTCTCCCGAAAGGGAACTCGGAATTACACCGGCTTCTGCTAAACCTTGAATTGCTGAAAAATCCGGCTCAGTTTTGGGTAGGTCAGAAAATGCCGGTTCGCTAGAGTCTACTGCTAATCTAATTTGTTTGGCTTGACGGCTAGCATAAATCTGATTGTTAGCTGCTACTAACCAGCGGGCGTATTCGCGGCGAGTGACAATTTTGTTGGGTTTGGGCAAAGTGCTGGCAGTTTCTAAATTAGCACTGTCTGTCGAGCGCACTTTCAGCACTTCCAACTGAGTTAAATCTGCCACATACTGCCGCAACTGTTGAGGAATTTGACCCTGTTGTTCGCTAACTTTTGCTGATATTGGCGAGGCGGATGGCGTTGGAGTAGTTCCCTCTGAATTAGATGGAGAAGGTGTTGGTGTTGGAGATGCGCTAGACTCGGAATTATTAGGTTGGGGACTGGCGGCAATTTCTGGGCTGTCTTTGTTGTAGTCGATCGCAAATTCTGTAGAACCCCCTACTTTCTGAGTAGGAGAAAGCGACACTGTTACCCGCAAATTATCTCGGGTTGCTACGAAAGAACCTTGTCCCTCGGCTGTTGGGCGGCTGACTATTTCCCAGTTGCGGCGCCCAAACTCTGTGGAGTAAAAGTTCTGAACGGAATTAACCGGATCTGTGCTCTCCCAGCGCAGGCGCACATTTTTTTGCGACGGATCGGTTTCCCCGCCAACTTCGATTAACTGAGCATTACGATATAGTGGAATCTCTGTCGGGAAATCGGGAGGAAGTTTGGCGGTAGAGTTTGTGTCAACGGCTGTCGCTGGTGGCGGGGAAGAGAAAACCACTGGGTTTTGTTTTAATGTGGGATCGGCGGCTAAAGCTTCTTCGAGTGCCTTGCTGTTGGGGCTGTTTGCACAAGCTGTGACAGCAGCCAGCAGACACACAGCCAGCCAAGTATGTACAGCAGCTAGTATATTGGTTTTATTGGTTTTATTGGTTTTAGCTGGCGATCGCTCGATCGAGTTGCCTCGCCCTTGAGTAAATATAATATTCAGCATAAATCCCCCCTTTGCGGATATATTTCTAGGCTAGCGCAGATCGATCTGGTTCATATAATTTTTACCCAAATGAAATTCCTGTATTTACTCCTAGTTACTGCTACATTACTTGTCTCGCCTCTGGAGTTTGCCAGTCCCGCAAAAGCTCAACGAGCCCCGCTGCAGCCAGCACTTCAGACGCCAGAGTGGCAGCCATTTTGCTCGGCGATGGGTCAGTTTGCGATCGATATGCCGGGAACTCCCAAAATTAATTCCGAAATTTTTTCAACTCAAATTATTGCTCATACATACAGATCCAGCTTAAAAAACAAAGAAACTTATTTACTTCAATACTTTGACCTAGATTTCCGGAGGAGCAACAATAATATTAAAATTACTTTAAATAATGCCGTGGATTTTTTTGTCGTGGGGGCGAATGCTAAATTGTTGCAAGTGCGGGATATTTCCCTCGGAGGCTATCCGGGAAAAGAGTTTGAGTTTCAGCCGCTTTCCGCCAGTGAATCTGTAGGTGTAGGTCAAGTTTTCTTGGTGGAAACGCGCGTTTACGGGCTGGTTGCCACTACCCCAGAACCAGAAAATGCTCAAAAATTTCTCGACTCTTTTCGTTTGTTTTGAAGCAGGGAGCTCGGCAAGGATCCGTGCACGGGATTTAACGGATTTAACGGATGGATGTTGAAGGATGAAGTCAATCGATTTTAGATTTTAGATTTTAGATTTTAGATTTTAGAATTGAAGAAAGCAACCCCACTGATAAATCCGGGGGCTTGTACCCTGGCTGCTTTCGGTCAGAGGTTCGAGGTGCGAGGGAAAAATTAGTTGGCAGTGGCGATCGAATTTATTCATAAAGCTTACCCTTTTAAACTTGGTTTATAGGAAAATACTGCCTTTGGCAAGGAAAAATGAATCCATCTACCGGGTTTCTCAGGAATAATGCCGTCAGAAGTCATTAAGTTAAATGTGACTTAAGACCTTATTTTGTTTTTTGTACTCTATCTAACGGCATAGATAAATTTTACACCTGTGGAGCGATGTAGATACTCCCTCAAGTTTATATATTTGATATAAGGATTTTAAAATCGCAGAAAGCACAAGCAAAGATGCTCTCTTGCTCCATCTGGCTCCCATCTGGCTCAACGAAGTCAGGGAAGTCAGGCTCATCGAAAGCTTACCCGGAGGTTATTAACATATTATGAACAAACTAACACCCATTCTCCTCAGCGGCATCCTATTATTTGGAGCTGCTGCTTGCAGCGAGGGGGCTAAAACTAGCGCTGATGCTCCTAATTCTACGACAGAAAATAGCCCCAGCCCGCCCCCTGCCGAGGCTGTTCAAAAAACTCAGGGTGACGCAACTAGCGATATTCGCAAAGCACAAGCAAATTCTGATATCAGGGCCAGAGAACAGCGCAACAATGTGACCGGTGGCGATGCAACAAGAGCTGATGGCGACCTGCAAAGTGAAGTACGATCCAAGTTAGAAGTAAACATCACTAAAGGTGCGCTAACTGTTGATGCAAAAGATGGGGTTGTCACGGTAGGTGGCACAGTTCCCAATCAAACTGATTTAGCTAAAATTGAGCCGCTAGCTAAAGAGATTAAGGGTGTCACACAGGTGAATGTTACGGCTGTTGTCGCTCCCGCTGCATCCGAATCGCCTAGCAGCAAGCAATAAATTAGAAGGAAAAAGGAAGAGGGAAAGAAGGTAGAAGGCAGAAGGAGAAGTCCGAGGGAACAGCGAATAGAGAACACGGAAAGTTGGGCATTTTAAGATTGCTTCCGGAGGGGAGCGCAACGTTTACGTGACTCTCTCGGGGGAGCGGGGTTTGAAGTTTAAAGTTTAAAATTTACGCACTCAAAACTCGCGCGCTGTCTGAAATTTCCCATTCCCTATTTCCGCTTTCCAATTCCTGAGAATTAGTTAGAAACCAGCCAGAAGATAGAGACCGAAGTTATTCCCAGCGACCGATGAAAAATGTTGGGAAAGAAGGACTAAATGTGATTGATGACAGCAAGCAGAGCCTAAATTCTGTAGTTGTGAAAAAGTAGTATAGTTTGTAGGAGAAAGAAAATGGCTTTAGGTCAACATAAGCGAGCTGTAGGAGCATTTTCTAATTACCGAGATACGGAACTAGCCCTGATAGAACTGCAAAGTACCGGGTTTCCGATGAATAAAGTTTCGGTAGTTGGGGAAAATCTCGATAACAATGAAATTGCGGGCGCAAGCGCTGGTAAGGGTACCGACGAGAAAGTCGGTGGTGGCGCGAAAGCAGGCGCGACAGCGGGAGTCGTGACGGGCGGTTTGATTGGGTTGCTCGGAAGCATTGGGGCGCTGGCGATTCCGGGAGTGGGTCCGGTGATGGCGGGGGGCGCGATCGCAACTTTGCTGGCAGATACTGCGATCGGAGGCGCGATTGGGGCCGCAACAGGCGGTTTGCTGGGCGGTTTGGTCAGTTTGGGAGTTCCTGAAGGAAAAGCTAAAGCTTATAGCGATCGCGTCTCGCGCGGAGAATATTTGGTATTCGTAGAAGGAACAGATGCGGATCTTGCCACAGCCGAAGGAATTATGAGCGTGCGGGGCATTCACGATTGGGGCATTTACGATGTGCCGGCAGACACCGGCCGCAGAGATTCGGCCCGCCACAAGCGCGCGGTAGGCGTATTTTCAACCCGCCGCGAGACGGAACACGCGCTGGGAGAACTTAGAAATGCCGGTTTTGACATGGATCGGGTTTCGGTCATCGCTAAGGATGCTGACTCTAAAGGGGAGATCGCAGGCCTTGACGTGCAGGAAACCGCGGACAGCAAGGCCGATGAAGGGGCGACTAAGGGCGCACTCACAGGTGGCACTTTGGGCGGTTTGACAGGCTTGTTGGTAGGTCTGGGCCTAGTGGCAATTCCGGGAATCGGGCCGATTATGCTGGCAGGAGCCTCAGCTACGGCGATCGCCACTACACTCGCCGGTACGGCTTTGGGTGCGGCTGCAGGCAGCTTGATCGGAGCTTTAGTCGGTATGGGAATTCCCGAAGAGGAAGCTAGAGCATACAACGATCGCGTGGCAAGGGGAGATTACTTGGTACTGGTTGACGGCAGCGAAGCAGAAGTCGCTAAAGCTGAAACCATTCTCAGCCGCGGAGGCATTCAGCATTGGAACACCTACGACTATCCCAGCGTCGATACTTCTCGGGCTGATTACGGCGCTCCAGGTACTCCGGGCGTTGATACTACGGCTGATATTTACGATCCCAATCAGGGCGTTACCCCCCGCCCTCTGATTTAATACTTCAGACTTGGTGTGGGTATTGTTTCTACGTACTGCAGGGTAGTCGCAGTCGCGCACTCGGATTGTGGAAAGCGATCGAGCCAATACGGGCGAGCTAGGGGTTTTGCACTTCCTCGGTAAAATTATCTCAAAAGTCGGCTTTTTCTCTGAAAGTCGGCTTTTGTTTTGTTCTGGAAACTTAAAAAAAAGCGACCAGTCAAAAGTTTAATTTTGATTGGCGAGGTGGGATTTGCGTCGGCGGCTCGATCGGCGGACTTTATTTTTACACCCTAAATCCGCAGTGTGTTTTTAGCTATTAGACGGGAAGCCCCGCGCTGTACCTGTACTCAGGTCAGCGTCGGGATGAGAGGCGCGATTGTCTTGCGGAGGCTATCCGACCGATGCCGCAGCCCAGAAAGGATAGCACTGCCGAGACAATCAAATGCAAGCCCTGCAACTGCACTAAAGATTCTTTTGACACTCCCTGACCTAAAGGACAGGGATTCTTAATTCAGCGACTGACCTTAAAATGTTGCGTCCTTTCAGCAATACTCAAACTTTTTAACCGTAGAAATCCTACCAATTAACGAGCCTGATTCGCAGTCATCCCAGAGGATCTATCTCCAAAAGCGTACTAGGATATTTACAAGCGAGTTGGGGTATGCCCTACCCTACTTAACAAGATTAAATAGTTTGTTTCTCTGGTTAAAGGAACTGTGTTAAGCCCCTAGCTGTTTATAGAGTTTTCGCCGCTATGAGTCCCCCGGTTTACGCGCCAAAGTGTGTCGTTAACTGTTTTTATGCACTCCGGGCGCAGGAATTTAACCTTGACTACTCTAGTATACTAGAAATTTCCTGACTTTTAGGGAGGATTTAAGAAATTAAAGCCGTCCTAGAAGGACAGGGTTTTAGACCCACTTTCCTTGATAAACAATCAGGGTTTATGCTAAGAGAGAGGGATGTTGAAAGCAGTCAAGGTCAGAATTTACCCCAGACAGGAGCAGTTCATCACGCTAGCCAAGCATTTCGGCTGTACGCGGTGGCTGTGGAATCACTCGCTAGCCGTGATGACGGAAACGTATAAAACGACTGGTAAGGGATTGTCTGGTTTGACGATGAAAAAGCGTATTCCTGCTTTGAAAGTTGAGCATGAGTGGCTGAAAGAATGCTATTCACAATGCTTGCAGCAATCTGTTTTGAATTTGGGGCAAGCATTTGTCAACTTCTTTGAGGGTAGAGCAAAATATCCTAACTTCAAATCAAAACATCATCGGCAGTCGGTTCAGTTTCCTCAAAACGTTACGGTTGTATCGGATTCAGCAATCTTGTTCCCTGGTTTGCTGGGTCTTGTTGCAGCTAAGGTTCATAGGCCAATCGAAGGGACTTTGAAGACGGTCACGGTGTCTAAAAATCCTGACGGGAATTACTTTGCATCACTGCTCATTGAAGATGGAAAATTATCGCCTAAATCAAGTCGTGAAGGTTCTGCGATTGGAATCGATCTAGGATTGACTGACTTTGCTATCACTTCTGATGGTTCAAAGTATGCTAATCCTAGGCATCTCAAAAAGCATGAGCGTAACCTAAAACGTAAACAGCGCAAGCTATCTAGACGAAAAAAGGGGAGCAACAACCGTAATAAAGCTCGAATCAAAGTTGCCAAGGTGCATGGCAAAATCTCAATAGTTAGAGAAGACTTTCATCACAAGCTATCCCGCAAGATAGTCAACGAGAACCAAGTGATTGTGGTGGAAGACCTAGCGGTCAAGAACATGGTTAAAAACCATAACCTAGCCAAAGCCATCAGTGATGTAGGTTGGGGGCAGTTTTGTACCATGCTCAAATACAAAGCAGAGTTTGAAGGCAAGGTATATCTAGAAATTGGACGATTCTTCCCAAGCTCGCATCTTTGCTCAAAGACGCTGTTACCGCTAGAGAAAATGGATCTGTCGGTTCGCTCGTTTGTTTGTCCCCATTGCCAAGAACGGCACGATCGGGATATCAATGCAGCGATCAATATCAGAAATGAAGGCTTGCGGATCTGGGCCTCAGGAAGTGGGGTTACTGCTCTAGGACGCAATGTAAGACCAAAGGGAGGAAGGCTTAAGTCTACCCTCTCGCTCGGCTATTGCGATTGATTAGAGAAGCCCGCGCTGTATTGCTTGCAATCAGCGTCGGGTACTTCACTCTGTAACACTCACTACAGCTCGATTGCCAACCCCGCAGTATTATCAAATTTGATGACATAAATTACAGCAGATATTGCTCGGTTAGTCAAAGAGCGACTATCTTTAATTATGGGGCTGCTAATTTCAGCAACTTATAGAGGTGAAGTAGCCAGTCCCGCGCGCCCAGCAAAGCCTGCGGTGGTAGGCAACTATTAGAATAATAATATTGTCGGATCCTTCGGGCAAGACTTAGGCTGGTCATTGGTTGGCTGTAGCAGCCCAATTGCCGTTGGCAAGACCTGCTACAGGAATACAGTTTTTCTGGGAAGGCCTCAGCGAAGCATTTGAGAAGCCCAGGAACAGCTTTTATGTCCGGGAGCGCGTCAGGTGTCGGGTGTTCTGTTAATTAGAACCACAAGCGCTCATGGATCGAGTAAACATTGACAGCAAGCACAGCAGCGCGGGAGCCCAGTGGCTCGCGACGCATTTTTTCGCGAAATCTCAGGCTACTGGCAGCGTATTGCTTGCTTCGCCTGCGACTCGCTCAGCACTCCGAGGGAAACCGCCTTCCTGTTGGATTTCACTGGCGCGCAGCACAGTGGGGGGAGGTGAAACTACCTGAGCTGACCGGGGTCTGCTTTCATGGGCAATCGAAGATAGAAGGCACTTATGTAGAAGGCATTCGGGGTTGAAGCTCGGATATCTTGTTTCTTGATTGCACTAATAAATTCGATCGCCTGTACTAGCTATTTTTCCGGTCAGAATGCGGCGCGGATGCCGCCAGCAATACCCCAAATCTTCGATCGACCTTGACAAGATCGATCGACAACTTCTCCATATTTTGGTAAATGGTTAGCAGTTAATAGTTAGTGATTAGCAGTTAGTATAAATACAACTAACCATTAATAACTAACATCAACCGCCAACTAACTACTAGCAAAATAAGACTTACAGGACTTACACGCGGCGAGAAACTCGGTTTCTTCATGACTTCCGCGCTGACCAACCTCAGATTTTACCCGAACCCGGTTTCTTTTCGTAATAAGTTATAACTAGGTAAGGAGGGTGATGCTAGGAATCAAGCAGTTTTGACCATTGTTACTGTGGCAGTATTGGTTTAAAAAACTGACTGGCAAACACGATAGTACAAATTTTCAGACAAGATAGAACATCGAGAAATTAAGGAAACTCACTCAATTTTTTTATGAATTTCACTGAGCTTTTAAGTGCCGATGAACTTTTAACTAGACATAGAAACGGGGAACGAGATTTTCGAGGGGCTAACCTCATTGCAGCTCATTTGAGTGAAGCTAATCTCAGTAGAACAAATTTGAGCAGCGCTAATTTGAAAGGTGCCAACTTAATTAGAAGCAAACTGATTGGAGCTAATTTAAACGGCGCCGACTTGAGCGGGGCTAATTTGTCTAAGGCGAAATTAATTGAAGCTAACCTCGGGAGTTCTAGTTTAACTGGAACTGTGGCGATCGGAGCAGATTTTAGCGGAGCAAATCTCAGCGGAGCAATATTGTCTCAGGCTGACTTGAGCAAAGCTGTGATGACGGGAGCGAGTTTAGTAGGAGCTTGTTTGCTAAGCGGCTCGAAACTAACTGAGGCTAATTTGAGCGGGGCGACGCTGAGCCGAGCAATTATGAGCGGGGTTGATTTAAGCAGAGCAAATCTGACTAGAGCGATTCTCAGCGAGGTTGATTTGAACGGGGCGAACATGAGCGGAGCCACTCTAATTCGGGCTTATCTCAATCGCGGAAATCTCAGCGGTGTCAATTTGGTTGGGGCTTCTTTGAGCGAAGCAAGTCTGCGGGAGGCTTCTATTTGCGCTGCTAATTTGAGCGGTGCTGACTTGAGCGGTGCTGACTTGCAATCCGCTAATTTAAATGGCTCAAATTTGAGCGGTGCCCACTTGCAGGGAGCTAATTTGAGTAAAGCTAATTTAAATGGTTTGATTCTGCACAATGCTGATTTGAGGGGTGCGAATTTGAACAAAGCTTCTTTGCGGGGAGCTAATTTGAGCGGTGCGAATTTGTCGGGTGCTAGCTTGCTGGAAGCGGATTTGCGGGGGGCAAATTTGAGTCACGCCAATTTGTCGGGAGCGGGTTTGCTGCTGAGTTCTCTGACAGGGGCGAATTTGACAGGAACTAATTTGTCGGAGGCTAATTTGATTGGGGCGAGCTTGAATGTTGATAATTTGAATGAAGCAGCTTTGGGCGGGGCAATTTTGCCGAATGGAGCTACTCACAGCCGGGATTGATGAGTTGATTAAGAGAAAATAGTTTTGAGTTTTAAGTTAAAGAATCTTTAATTCAAAACTCAAAACTTTTAACAATAAAGAATTCAGGATTCAATAAGCTGTCGCGCATTTAAATTGTATATTCAGGGCGGGCGGGACACCCCACAAGACTTGAAATTTTTTTGACATACAATTTAAATGCCGCAACAGCTTAGTCATAATTCAGGTGTGATAAGCTGTTGTGCATTTAAATTGTATATTTCGAGTCCCGATCAAAAATCGTCAAATCCTCTCCCCCTCTCCCCTTCACCCCCTCTCCCTCTCTAATACCATAGGCAATCTAGATGCAACACAGCTTATCAATTCCGGTTACACCGGAATGATGGGGAGTCGTCCGTTGGGAGTCGTCCGTCGGGGAATATGGAATTATTGACCTTGACTCGATCGTGCCCATGCAACCGGAAACGATATGAGGGGCGGGTTTATCTAGATTGTTGGTGGGAGTTAGATATTGTTGGTAAAACCCGCCCCTACAAAATCCGGGTAAAGGTAGGGGCGGGTTTAACTAACAATAATTGACGATCGCCGACAATCTATTAAAATTTGGAGTCAGCGATGCAGTTACCTTAGCGTTTCCTTAGCAATGTCACGATTGCTTTGACTAACTCATTCGGTTCGACAGGTTTTGCAAGATGACGTTGAAAGCCAGCAGCAAGAGCTTGTTTCTGATTAAAGTCTCCAGCATAAGCAGTCAGGGCGATCGCCGGAATTTGCCCGCCCTGCTCTGGTGGTAGAGCTCTCACTTGCCGCACTAGCATATAGCCATCCAGATCTGGCATTCCGATGTCGCACAGGAGGATATCGAAGGGTGTGGTTGAGAGCAGTTGCAGTGCCTCGCTCGCAGACCCAAGGGCAGTCACTTTGGCTCCGGCTTGTTCCGCTACAAACGCCACAAACTCGCGTGAATCCGGTTCATCATCCACAACCAACACGCGCACAGAGGCCAGGTGAAGATCGTCCCATCGAGCTTCAGTTGTATCGGCAACTTCTTCAACCGGATTCGCGGTATGCAAGAGGGGAAGTTCAACGGTGAAGCTGGCTCCCTGTCCTTCACCCCTACTCTCCACCCAAATTTTGCCGCCGTGCAGTTCCACAATTTGACGCGCAATCGCCAGCCCCAATCCCAAACCCCCAAATTTACGAGTTATGGCTCCATCCTCTTGCCGAAAATGCTCAAACACATAAGGCAGAAACTCAGGATTGATGCCTTTTCCTGTATCGGTGACAAGAATCTGGGCATAAGTTCCAGTTTGGGTTAACCTAACGCTAATTTGCCCGCCTTGAGGGGTGAATTTCACGGCATTGGATAAAAGATTCCAGATTACTTGCTGCAAACGCCCGGAATCGCCAATTAGCATTCCGATGCCGGGTGAAAAGGTTGTTTCAATTTGCAGCGACTTGGCTTCGGCTGCTAGTCGAACGGTTTCCAAGGCGGCCGAGATCACCATATTCAAATCAACGGACATCCGATTCAAACTCAGTTTGCCGCTCAGAATGCGGGAGGTGTCGAGCAGGTCATCAATCAGTTGTGACTGGAGTAGGGCGTTGCGTTCGATCGAGGCAAGGGCGCTAGCCGTTTTTGCAGCGCCCAGTTTGTTTAGCTGCAACAGCTTCGACCAGCCGAGAATCGGATTGAGCGGCGATCGCAACTCGTGAGACAGCACCGCCAAAAACTCATCTTTGATGCGGTTGGCGGTTTCGGCAGCTTCTCGTGCCGCTTGCTCTTGTTGCAAAAGCTTCTCGCGTTCAGCTTCGGCTTGCTTGCGATCGGTGATGTCGCGCGTTACACCGGCTACCATTTCCACAGCACCCTCTGCATCAAAAACGGGCACAAAAATATACTCGTAAGCTCTGGTACCGAACGCGCTGGTGTATGGCGTTTCATCCTTAAGCGGTTGGCGCGTCTGAATCACTTTCTGAATCTGATTGTGCAGTTTGACAGCTAAATCCACTGGGTAATCTAATTGAAAAAAGTTTTTGCCGATGGCTTCAGCGAAGGATTTTTGCCAAAGGTCGAGCAACGGCTTGTTGATATCGATGAACCGCCCGGACAAATCGAACGTATAAATAAAGTCCGGCACCGAAGACTTAAACGCGTTGAACTTTTGCAGTTGCCGTTCGAGTTCGGCGGACGTTTGGCGCAGGACTGCTTCGGCTTGAATTCGATCGGTGACATTCTTGAAATAAACGGTGATTCCATTTGCGGCAGGGTAGGGGCGGACTTCGTACCAACGATCGTGGTCGGGATAAAACGCCGTCAGTGACGCAGGCACGCGATCGCGCATGGCGCTCCAGTAGATCGGCTCAAACTCGCTACCAATCAGTCCTGGGTATTCTTCCCATAAATTCTTGCCAATCAAATCACCCGGAGTGCGATCGAGCAATGTTTCGGCAAATTGATTGACGTAGGTCAACCGCCAGTTTTCATCCGCGGCAAAGAATGCTTCACCAATGCTCTCTAGAATATTCCGGCTTTGCCCCTCGGTTTCACGCAAGGCTGCTTCCGCCCGTTTGCGATCGGTGATATCCATCACTATTCCTAACAACCGAGTCGGCGTAGCACTGGAGTCACAATAAACACTGCTGCGTACCCAAATCCAATGCACGCTTCGATCGGGGTGGATGATTCGACATTCAAAGTTCCAGTTGGTATTGCCCCAGAGGGTTTCTTGAAACTTCTCATTCACAGAGGCGCGATCGTCGGGATGAACGTGGGTTAAGAAAATGTCGTAGTTCCATTCCGGCAGCAGCGACTCATAGCCAAAGATTTGATCGTGTCTGAGCGATCGATGAGCAGTGTAAGGCAGCGTCGCGAGCTCGAGATCCCAATCGCCAATTTGGGAGGCATCTAACATAAATCGCAGCCGCGCCTCACTCTCGCGCAGTGTCGCCTGAGCCTGCTTGCGAGGGGTGATGTCAACGGCAGCGCCGTAAATTACTTGTTCTTCTGGGTACCCCTGGGCATTCCAGATAAGCCAGCGGTAGGACCCATCTTTGTGCCGGTAACGGTTTTCAAACCTAAAGGTTTCGTTACCGGAGAACAGACTGTCGGTTTCTGCAATGGAGGTGCCCAGGTCGTCCGGGTGGACAAACTCTGTCCAGGGGCGGGATGTCATTTCGTCTGGTGTCCAGCCGAGGGTTCGTTCAAAGGTTGGGCTGACCCAGTGGAAATACCCGTTTATGCCCGCAATCACTTGCAAATCTGAACCGACGGCAAGAAACCGTTCCCGTTCCTGCTCAATTTTTTTGCGATCGTTGATATCCCGGAAGAAAAGAGACAGCCCAGTCGGTGAAGGATAAACGTGAACCTCAACCCACAAATCAAACGGAGCATAATATTCTTCAAAGTCCACCGCGATTTGCTCGCTGAGAGCTCGGCGATACTGGAATTCAAACTGATTGCCGATCGTGCCTGGGAATGCTTCCCACATCGTTTTGCCCAGCATTGCTTCTAGGGGAGTTCGCGACACTCGCTGTGCGGCTTCATTAGCGTAGGTAAAGCGAAAGTCGAGATCCATTGCCATAAACGCATCGGTTACGCGCCCCAGAATGGTTCGCTCTCGCACAGTGGCTTCCTGCCGCAGCCGTGCCAGCTTCAAACTTGCTTCTACCCTTGCCAGCAGTTCGCGCGCCGAGAACGGTTTAATCAGATAGTCGTCGGCTCCGGCTGCGAGTCCTTCAATACGCGCTTCTTCGCCCGCGCGGGCTGATAAGAGAACGATCGGAATGTCTTGGGTTGCGGGATTGGAACGCAGCGATCGCAACAACTCAAACCCATTCATCCCCGGCATCATCACATCTGTCAATACCAAATCGGGTGGATTCTTCTCAATGGCAGTCAATGCGGCAAGGCCATCGGCGACGGTTTGAACAATATAAGAACCGCTCAGGAGTCGTCGAATATAATCGCGCATATCAGCGTTATCATCGGCCAGGAGAATTTGAGATTTTAGATTTTGGATTTTAGATTGAGCGGGTTGATTGACGAGTTCATTAGTGGATGGAGCCATGCTCCATTCTTCTAATCTAAAATCGCCATTCTCAGGCAACCACCGTTGAGCTTCTTCGACATAGGGCATCGACCCTAACGCCGTTGATGCTAACGTGCGGCTGGCGCCAATGCGCTCCGGCTGCAGATGAGCTGTTCCAGTGGGAATTGTCACCGTAAAGCAACTGCCCTGCCCAAAAGTGCTGCTGACACCGATCGCTCCCCCATGTAGTTTGACGAGTTCTTGGACCAGCGACAGCCCTATGCCGGAGCCTTCAAAACTCCGGCCTTGCGAGTTTTTGATTCGATGAAATCGTTCAAATAAATGCGGCAGTTCTTCGGACGGAATACCGATTCCTGTATCTGCAACAGTTAATTTAACACAATTTTCGACGCACTGCAATCGAACAGTAATTGTCCCTGCTAAGGTAAACTTAAAAGCATTTGATAATAGATTGAGTACGATTTTTTCCCACATTTCGCGATCGACATAAATCGCTTCTGGCAAGGTTTGACAGTCAACAATTAGCGACATTCCCACCCGTTCAATCAGCGATCGAAAGGTACTGGCAAGTTCCGCCGTATAGGTTGCCAAATCTACAGGTTCATAAGCTGCTTGCACTCGACCTGCTTCGATGCGTGAGAAATCCAGCAAGCTATTGACGAGTTTGAGCAGCCGCATTCCATTGCGCTGCACCAGTAGTAATTGTTCGCGTTCTTGAGGTGGAATTGTTCCATCCAGGTTGGCGATCGTTTCTTCCAAGGGCGACAGCATTAAGGTGAGCGGCGTGCGGAATTCGTGAGACACATTGCTAAAAAACGCGGTTTTGGCGCGGTCTAACTCAGCTAATGCTTCGGCGCGTTTGCGTTCTGCTTCATAGGCTTGGGCGTTGGCGATCGCTGTTGTCACCTGCCCTGCCATCAAGTCAAAAAAACCTTTGTAATCATCATCAAACGTTCTAAGCGGACTCACTCCAGCAATCAGGAACCCGAAGGTTTCTCCCGATCGGGCTAGCGGTAGAACTACCGCTTGATGAGGAGATTGGGACCAGGCGCCGCCGGGTAAAAGCCCAAATTGCGCCTCCAAATCTTCAATGATTTTGCTTTCGCCCGTCTCCATGACAAGCTTAAATTGCCACTGGCACTTTTGGGCGGATGTAAGCTCGATCGCCTCACAAGAGGCAAGGGTTCCGGCTGCTAACCTTGTTGTACCCGCGAGTCGTGCGATCTCGCTTTCGCCATCGAGTAGATAAAACAGCGCAAACGGGATGTCACAGGCGTTATTGGTCAATACGGTGGCGGAAATCTCGCAAGCTGCTTCTTGCGTCTTGGCCGTGACTGTTTCTGCTGCTAATTCGCGCAGCGTTGCCAAGCGGCGATCGCTCAAAACGCGCTGAGTGTCCTCGCTACAGGCGCAGAAAACGCCCCCCACTGGGCCATCATCATTCGCCACCGGACTGTAGGAAAAGGTAAAGTAGGTTTCCTCTGTATACCCGTTGCGCTCCATTACCAGAAGCAATTCTTGATTCCACGTCGATTGTCCCTGGTTCAAAACCGCTTCTGCTTGCGGCCCTAGCGTGTCCCAGATTTCAGCCCATACCCGTGAGGCAGGCTGACCTAGTGCTTGCGGATGTCGCTTGCCGAGGATAGGAATGTAAGCATCGTTATAAAACTTGGTCATCTGCTGTCCCCACCAGACGAACATGGGGTAGCGAGAGCCTAAGATGATGCGAATCGCGGTTTTCAAGCTTTGAGGCCAGGTTTCAACGGCACCAAGGGCGGAAAGCGACCAATCGTGCGATCGCATCAGCATCGCCATCTCGCTATTTCCTGCAAAAATCTGTTCAACGAGTTGAGACTGCTGGATCATGCGCTTGTCTTTCCATTGGGCCCACACAAACGGGCAACGATACTATCTCGGCTTACCGGGCGGGTTTAGCTAGATGACGCCAGAAACCCAGCGGCGATCGCCGGTTGCTGGTCAACTTCTCCAGCATAGGCTGCCAGAGCGAGCGCCGGAATCTGCCCGCCGGGCGATCGTCTAGGATCTGTCGAATTTTACGCATGAGAGCATAGCCGTCCATCTTTAGCGTTTCGATATCATATCAATTCCGCCACAGCCGGAACGATCGAGCTTTGGTTTTTTTGCAGCCAATGGAAACAAGAGATCGCTATTAATCAAAGAAGCTTGTTTGAGAAGAACAACGCAGGGCTAAAATAACATTTCTTCCATTAGTGACCTCTGCCTGTGAGACAGCTCGGCCCCACCATATCGCCAGCGGTTGATGATGGGTACTTCTGGTAATCTTCATCTTTCTTTGTGAAACATACTTGCAAAATTTTGGACATGGTGCTAGTGTAAGAAGGTTTGAGACATTATGAGTTAGAGGTAAAACCCCGCAGAATGAAACAATTGGGAACCCATCTGGTCGCTGATGCTTGGCAGTCTCCTGGAGACCTGCTCAACGATCCTGAACGTATCCGCCGCGCCATACTCGATGCGATCGAAGCCGGAGGAGCTACTCTCATCGATTTGTGCGTACACCAGTTTAGTCCTCACGGAGTGACGGCTACTGCTACTTTGGCCGAGTCTCATATAGCAATCCATACTTGGCCTGAACACGGTTATTTTGCCGCAGACTTATTTTTCTGCGGAGCCGGCGACCCTCACCGAGCCATGAAGGTGCTACAGACAGCTTTGGAAGCTAAACAGGTAAAACTCACTGAGTTCACGCGCGGTTTCGAGCCAGGGGTGGGCATCGTAGGTTCTGCTTGTGAAGAGCAGTATGCGCCTCGTTCAGTAGAAACGAGTGCCGCCAGAGGATGATGGCCAATTAGCGTAACTTTGAACATTTTATGCTAGGTTTTGTTTAAAATCCCACGGCTCGAACCGTGGGATTCTTGTTGGAATTTACTTTTTCATTAATAAAGGGCGGACAACTAAATAACCTGCGCCGAAAGCTGCAATGACAATCAGAAAAATCGCGATGGCCAACCACAATCCGCTTAAGTCTGAGGCTTTTTTGGGTTTAGAACGCAAACGGTAAGGAATTTCCGGCACCTCTGTAAATAATTGTTCTGGAAGTGGCTGCGGCATCGAGGCGGCTGTTGGCTCCGGTTCCGGTAGGGGGAAAGGGAAGGCTACTGTCTGAGGGGCGGGGGGTGCTTGAGGTAAGGCAGAGTTAGTCTGTGAGGTTGCAGGTGCTGGGGACTCCGGTTCCACACTGAAATTGAATTTGACTGACGGCATTTGAGGCATCCCTGTCTGGGTGACGCTCTGAGCCGAGTTGACTACTTGCTGTAGCTGTTGCGATACTTGAACTACTGTTTCTACTTCTCGCCGCAGTTGTTGATTTTGTTGGACTAATTGCTGATTGTGGGTTTTGAGGGAGTCGAGCATCGCTTGGGCTGCTTGCAGCTCGGCCGTGACTTCTCGATAGAGAGAAATCGGTACCGATGGAGAGTAAGTATTTGAGTTTTCAGGGGAAGTATTGTCAGGTAAGGTAGTATTTTGCATAATTGTAGATGGCGAGGGTGAACTTTTTTAGTTTAGCCTGAGAGTATTTGCAATTAGATCGATCGCAACACAATTTGTCAAGATATTTGTTACAGATATTTATAGTAAATTTAATTAAATGTTACAACTTTTTTGTCGATCGCTATGAACAACTACGCAGCCGAAGAAACTATGTCCCAAAACTCAAGCACCGAGGAAATGAAATACGGCGAACGCCAGATTTTGGAGGGGGAGTTAATTACTTTCCCAAATCCGCGAGTCGGGCGGCGCTACTCGATTAACATTACTTTGCCGGAGTTTACTTGCAAGTGTCCGTTTTCTGGCTATCCGGATTTTGCGACAATTCACGTTACTTACGTACCCGACGAGCGGGTGGTAGAGTTGAAGGCGCTCAAACTGTATATTAACAGTTATCGCGATCGCTACATTTCTCACGAAGAATCGATCAATCAAATTTTAGACGATTTTGTGGCGGCTTGCGCGCCCCTAGAAGCGACGATTAAGGGCGATTTTTCGCCGCGGGGGAACGTGCACACGGTGATTGAGGTGCGGCACCAGCAGTAGCAGGTATAGCCCTATCAAATTAGAATTTTTAACCTCACTCACAGAAACCGGGTTTTTTGTTCGTTATCGTAGGGTGGGCAGCGTTAGCTTTGAGAGAATTAAGTTGAGCTAGAGCGTGTCACTTGCCCACCATATCATCCGAGCGGGCTAAAATAAGTATTGTAGAAGCGATTTAAAGTTAGAACAATGCAATCTCCTCTAAGCTCTAGAACTGGAAGAATTGGTATAGCTGGCACACAACTAATTTTTGAAGACTTAGGCTGTATTTTTCGCGAACAACCGATAGAAGATTATGGTATCGATGCCCATGTTGAATTTATTGAAAAAGAGCAAGCAACAGGAAAGCTAATTGCCTTGCAAATCAAATCAGGAGATAGCTGGTTTAAAGAAAAGAATGGGAATAATATCATTTTTCGTGGCAATAACGAGCATTTAGAATATTGGCAAAATCACTCTCTACCTGTGATTGTTGTCTTGTATAAACACAGTGAGAGGACTGCCTATTGGCAAGCTGTCAACAATAATACTGTTCAAAGAACTAAACAAGGGTGGAAATTATTAATACCGCTGGATCGAAAAGTCAACTTTCAGGCTCTCGAACAACTCAAAAAGTTGAGCCAAAAAATAATTTCTCCTCGTGAATATACGGAATTATCTTTACAGGATAAGAGTCATGGCCAAGCAAAAAGATATGCTGCGCACATACTTTTGAACCGAGAATTCACGAAGGATGATATTATTCAAGTTATCAAAGACCTTACTAATAAATTAAAAAACAGAGAATATTATATAAACAAACAACGTGAAGAAAGATGGCGCAACACAGAAGCTCATGTAATCTGGATTTATTTGTATTTGTCGCCAGAAGATTGCCACAGAGCAAATTGGATTTGCATGACTCAATGGATTAGTAAAAAATTATCTCCTGCCCCCATACAGCTAGATGGAGAAACAATTGATGGAGATATAGTTGTAAAATGGAATGAAGACTGTCAAGAAAGATCTAGGATAAGCAGATTGTATGAGTTACCGAAGGAAAATTTCTTAGATTTAATGATGAAACTTGCAGATCCAATTAGGGAGATTGTCACTCAGATCGAAAATGTAATCAATCAATATAACTCAGGAGAAATAGATGAGGCAAGATACATGAGTTTGATGTCAAGTTTTGAGTCACAAGTCACAAAACTTTATTTTGAGGCAACTGATATAGGTTCAGCACCTATAGAATGTAGAGATCTGAGTCAGCAATTTCAAAACTTGGCAGCAATTACCCATAACCTTGTTTTACCATTTTCCGATCGTGGCTTAAAAACTTGGGACAAAGCAGCGAGAAAATACATAGTGCCGATGTATTTGAGGGATTATCATAAAGAGTTACAGAAATTCGATTTCGAGTTAGAAAAAATAAATTAGTCTTGTAGGATGCATAACACAAAGCTACGCATCGGCGATCGGTGTGTCATAATTTCACTATATAGCCTTTCTCAGTAGCATAATTTGTAAGGTGGGCATTGCCCACCCTATCATTAGTTTTGATTAGCTAAAGAAGTCTCAGTAATCGCACTTTTTTCCTGTGCTGTTTTCGATTCTGCCAACTTGTCCAGAATCTCCACAACTTCTCTTTCAAAAATCACCTGAGCGCGATTCGTGCGCCCGCCGACGTATAGTTTGCCGTCTGTTTCCAAAGCCCAAATTTGCGAGTGAGACAGATAGCTCATCAGCACGCTGAGCATCAGCAACCCGAAGCCAGTATAAACGATCGGAATACCCGGATCGGCTTTAATTTGCAATCCCGTACTGCCTACAACTTCGTCAATTGCCAGCATCACTCCGTTAACTTCAACCGCTGTGCCGGCGCGAACTGTAGTTAACAATTTGCCATCGGTACCGTACACTAACATCGTGCCTTGCAAGTCTTTTGCTAGCAGAGAAACTCCTGCACTCAAATCGGGTTTTGTCGGAATCCAAGATCCCCAAATTCTGCCTTTACCTTGAGTGTCTAACAAAGCCATGGGCAATTGTAAAACCGGGCTTTTGTTGAGGCGAACTCGCACGGCGGCTATTGCCCAATCGGCTTGATAAAAAGTGACTCCCCGGTATCTGAGGGGCTCGTTAACGTGAATGGTTTTGCGATCGACCTCTTGGCCTGTTTTGTCCAAAACTGACAGGTCAGAGTAAAATTGGTCGATCGCCCCGCTCGGACTATAATCGATCCAGAACCGATTAACTCGCATCGACCAATCCTTCGGTATTTGCGGCCGGGCCCAAGGCCCCGCATCCAGGATATTCTGCACCTGAAATGTTTCGCCGCTGGGAACAATTTCTTGAGCGAGAAACCCCGTCATCGCGCCCCACATCGATCCAGCTAAAATAATTAGCATACTGGCGTGAACAATAATCGGGCCGATTTTGCCAATTATTCCCTTGCGAGCATAAACTTTTTCTCCTTCTCGAAATATGCGGTAGTTTTTTTGCTGCAAAAGTTGTTCTAACGAAGTTAAACCAACTGTTTCTAATTCCGCACTGAGAGCTAATTTTTCAAACTGCTTTGGTTCTTCATAAAATTTCCAGCGGCGCGCGGCTTTTAATGCGGGAAATTGTCGGGTAAATGTACAAGCTGTTAAGCTGCTGCCGAACAAAATTAGGATTGACAAAAACCACCAAGTGCGGTATACGTGGTCTAGTCCTGCAATTATCACAACTTTCCAAGTTAAGAAGCCGAACAAAGCCGGGTGTTCTGGATAGTTAGATTGGTAAAAGGGTACTGATTGGCCTTGTTCGATAACAGTGCCGGAAATGCTGAAAAATGCGATCGCCAGCAGCAAGATAATTGCCAGCCGCAAATCTGCTAGCATCGGCAAGATTTCTCGCTTGAAAAACCTTTGAGGGGCAGTCGCCCAGCTTGAGAGTTTTGAGAGAAATAAGTCTTTTGATGTCATTGGTAATTATGAAGAAAGAAGGAAGAAGGAAGAAGGAAGAAGGAAGAAGGAAGAAGGAAGAAAGAGGAGGGAACAACAAAAGATGAAGAAAATATTATTATTTTTTAGAGTAAGTCTAAATCAATTTTGAAGTCTTTCTCTTTTCTTTCTTCCTTCGTGTTCTTCGCGTCTTCGCGGTTCGTAAAAAAACTTAATTCACGCATTCAGTAGTAATTGCTATATCTCTAAATAAGGACTGAAGTCCTGACAACGAAACTTACGCGGGAAGTATCCGGGAAATCAGGGATAAAACGCCAAATCCTACTAGCAAAACGCCACTAACAGGCGTAATCCAACTCGACCACCGGCGCAATTCTAACAACTTTTTAATGCTGGCAGTAAAAGTACCTGCTATTATTAGCGGAGCGACGTACCCAGCAGCGTAAAACAGCAGCAACACACCACCTAAAACTGTATCTCCCGTTTTGGAAACCCAAGCTAAGAGTGTAGCTAAAACCGGCGTGCTGCACGGAGACGCTACTAAACCAAAAGTTAAGCCCAATAAGTACGATCGCACCCCTGCAGGCACATCTTTCGGAACCCACCCCACAGAGTCGAAAGAGGGCATTTGCAAGGGTAAAGCTTCGAGTAAATTCAGCCCCATTAGAATAGCAATAATGCTGACAACAATCGGCAAACCCAGCCCAATTTTGCCGTAAACTTGTCCGGCAAATGATGCTACAATACCTAAACCCGCAAGGGTTGTCGCCAATCCCAGGGAAAACCACGCCGACTGGGCGGCGGCTTGCAGGCGGCTTTTTGCTTCGTATCCGCCGATGTAGCCGATCGTGATCGGCAACATTGAAAGCATACAGGGCGTTAAGCTCGTTAGCAACCCTGCCAGAAAGATGACTCCGACGCTGACTAAACTGAGGTGTGTCAGTTGAGTATTTACTAAATTATTAGCAAATTGTGCGAGTTCGTAAAGTTTGGTTTGCAGGGTTTCCATCAGTCGATTTTAGATTTTAGATTTTAGATTTTAGATTTTAGATTGACTCCACAGTCGATTGGAGATTTTAGATTTTAGAATTGACTACACGGAGTAATCTGGGAGTTTAAACTAAATATCTATTTTTTTTGCTCTCCACCGTCGATTTTAGATTAAAGAATTGACTCTACAGATGAATCTGGCAGCTTAAACTAAATATCTAATTTTTTTGCTCTTCACGAGAGGAGTCGGGCGCTTGTATCTCGGTAGCCAGTGAGTTCAGGCTCAGTGCTGTTCTGGGTATGTTGAAAATTGTAACAGATTCGCGCAGGTTAGGTTTGAGATTTAATATTTTAGCGAGATTGACTGGTTGGGAGTTTAAAGGTAGATGGCACCCCGGTTTAAATTGATATCTTGACAAAATCTTCCACAAGCTGTTTGCAACGGGCGGAGCCTATTACACCAGATAATTCATTGATTGCGAAACTGGCCCGAAAGCCTGTTAGTGACATTAATTCAGACAGAATTGAATTTAACTTTAATTTAAAAGTTAAAGCCAATTTCTTCATTAATTGAGCCGTCTGGCATTATTGCCCCTGTCAGCACTGCACCTCTGAGATTTGCTCCCGTTAAAATAGCGCCTTCTAAATTAGCGTTGCTCAAATTTGTGACTTGTTTGGAACCTCTGAAAAAGAAGCTTTGCAAGTCAGCACCTGTCAAATTAGTGTGCGCCAAATTAGCATATTGCAAGTCAGCACCGTGCAGCGTCGCATCAGTTAAATTAGCTTGGGCGAGATTGCTTCCCCAAAGTCGAGAATCTAACAAATTAGCATCTTGTAAATTGGCGCGACTCAGATTTGCCAAAGTCAGATTAGCATCCCACAATCTCGTGGACTTGAAATTAGCTTCGGTCAAATTGGCTCGACTGAGATCCGTGCCCAAAATATCAGCATTTGCTAAATTAGCGCCGCTGAGGTCGGCGTCAGAAAGGTCAGCATTTTTTAAATTAGCACCAGACAAATTCGCGCCGGACAATTTAGCGCCGCTCAAATTGGCTTCTTGGAGATTAGCTCCCCGCAAATCGACAGCGATCAAATCGCACTGCTTCCACAGAAAGCTGACGCACCAATTATCTTTTAAGAGCTGATTCAAATCCTCCGTATTCGCTGCCATTACAGGAGGAGTTAAGTAGAGAGCGAACAGGACGATCGCCAACACTGCCGCGAAGAAAGTTTTCAATGTCAGAACTCTTTTCATTGACACTAATTTGCACAATAGATTTTTGATGTATAATCAAAGCATAGCAAACAACCTGCAACTTTCCTCCGCAATTTCACTTAAAAATATTAGTTAAATGTTCATCGGGGGTTGGCGCAGGCACCAACTTAACTCGGGCAGTCTTAGACGCGCTGTGAGCTCGAAACCCGGTTGCTTCACAGATGCCTCGCCCCAAACTAAGATTTTTCCTTAAAACCGGAAGAGGGCCACAAGTTCGATCTACCCTCCAGCCTGTGCAATATCCCTAATATCTCTACCGCGTAACACTGGGGGCGGGCAGTTGCTGACGATGCCGCAGGGCTTACCTCCAAACAATCCCGGTAGGAACTTATCAATATGGTTCGGAAGAAACCCCCCACATAGCCTGAAAACCTTATATTTAGCTGGTTGTAGGCGCAATTTTTCTTAATTGTTGCGATCGCCCTCACTAACTAAGCCCAACTTTCATCACACAAGTCAAGGCCACAGTATCACCAAATCTCATCAAACTTATCACATTCCTGAGAGTACGGATATCACCGTCAATAGCTTGAAGTATAGAGGAAGATAACAGCATACAGTTGAGTACCACTTCTCCCATGCCTACTATTCCCCTTCTCCCCAGCCAATTAGTTGTCACAACTATTTTCAATTCGATCGAATCTTTGAGATTCCCTAATATTGTAGGCAAAGTATTTTCGGGCGAGCAAGCTGAATCCCGACAACAGGCAAATTTAAAAGCTAGGACCCAAAAATTTTACACTCAGGGTTTAAAAAATCTCGAACAACAAGACTTGCACGGTGCGATTAACAATTTTACTGCCACAATTAACATTAATCCGCAATTCGCGCCAGCTTACAACGATCGCGGTGTGGCCCGCTACAAATTAGGCTACAAACAATCGGCGCTCGAAGATTTAACTACGGCCATCGAACTCAATCCTTACCGAGCCAAGTATTACAGCAATCGGGGGTTTATGCTGACTCGTTTAAAACATTATACTGCGGCGATCGCGGATTACAACTCGGCACTGCTGCTCAACCCCAATTTAGCCCAAGCTTACTTTAACCGAGGTTCTATCCGCCTGCAAATGGAAAATTCCCTGGCAGCACTCGCTGACTTTGAGTCAGCAATTCGCCTCGATCGCGATTTTGCTAAAGCTTACTTCAACCGAGGAGTGATTAGATATAAATTGAGAGAGGTTCAGGGAGCATTTGAGGATTTTCAGAAGGCGGCAGGGCTTTTTAAGCTGCAGGGGCAAATAGATTGTTATCGAGAAGCGGTTTCTAAAATTAGACAGCTATGGTATTAGTTGAATTTGGCAATAGAGAATAGGGAATAGGGAATGGGCCATTGATAATCAGGTAAGGTGCACCGAATAGCACCCTACCCCTATAATTATTGCGTGAGTCTTGTTAAAGTTAGCCAACTCTAAAGGCGGCGTCTCCGGAGGGCAAGTTATCGACAAGGAAAGGACCGGGAGAGTTAATTGCAAAAGCAGCATTTTGAACAGCAGCAGGGGCGGCATTTTGAACGACAGCCAAAGTCACTCCTCCAAATTGAATGAGTGTGTTGCTGCCTGATTGGGTGAAGGAGGTGTTGGATAAATTGCTGGTTAAGCCAAGGCGATCGCCCTCGGACGGCCTAAAATCAACAATTATATCGCTCGCCGCCTCCAAAGCCAGATTTTCGCCTGTGCTCGGAACAAAAGCATCTGCACCTGCGCCACCAGTGAGAGTATCGCTGCCAGTATCGCCAACCAAAAAATCGTTACCATCGCCGCCGGTTAAAATATCGTTTCCTGGGCCGCCTCGCAAAAAGTCGTTACCAACATCGTCATTTATAGTATCGTCGCCGAGATTTCCGTTGATAATATCGTCGCCAACACCTCCGCTAATAGAGTCGTTACCTTTGCCGCCTCTGAGAAAGTCGTCCCCCGCTTCCCCCGAGAGGGTATCGTTGCCTTGGCTGCCATTAATTGCATCATCCGTCGGTGAACCGACGATCCCATCGTTGCTGCTACCTGCCACTACACCGCTGGGATTTTGCTGAGAGTCTTGGGAAGTAACTTGATAGTTATTGGGGGTGTTTGGCAATCTGAGCGATCCCAAAGATAGATTTACGAAATTGGTAGCATTGATTAAAGCGTTGAGCGCATTAACATCGCTAACTATGCTAGAAACCCGGCTGGGGACAATACCTTGAACGACTTTTGCGGTCGAAATGCGATCGCCCTCTTGCACCGCATTCACCGTTTCAAAACCTTGAATTACGTTGCCAAAAACAGCATAATTGCCGTTTAAAAACGGCAATTCGTCTAAAGCAAAATAAAACTGCGAAGAAGCCGAATTCAAAGCATTAGAACGAGCCATTGCCACGGCCCCGCGATTGTGCTGCAACTGCGGCGTCTGGGTTACAACTTGGTTGTAAACTGGTTCCGCGGCCCCTTGCGGCTTAATTTCCAAAGGAATAAAACGGCCCTGATTGGTATCCGGGTCAATAAAATTACCCGTTCCCAATTGACTTGCGGGAATTGTCGTATCTCTGCTGCGCGGATCGCCTCCTTGCACCACAAAAGGATCGGGCTCGCGCACAACTCGGTGAAACATCACCCCGTCGTAAACGCCGCGTTCAACTAAGTCAACAAAATTGCCAGCGGTAATAGGCGCATTAGTGCCATCGACTTCGATCGTAACGGGTAGACCGTTAATTACCTGAACCACTATAGCTTTGCCTTGTAACGGGAGTGCAGCGCTCATAGATGCTATTTGAGTGAGTGATATTTTGGTTTTAGGAACAATCCACAAATTGCCCCTACCCATTTAATCAGAAAACTGTACACTTGTGTTACGTAGAGTTATACTTCTAAATTTATGATCTCGCGCCGCCAGTTGCTTAGCACTTTATTGGCAATTTGTCTAGCTTTTCTAAGTTTCAATTTTGCCGCACCTGCATTTGCCCTCGGCGGCAAGCTTCCGCAGGTGAATCAAGCCGCACCGGATTTTAGTTTGCCGACAAACAGCGGCGACGGACAAGTGTCTCTGTCCGATTTTCGCGGTAAGTGGCTGGTAGTCTATTTTTATCCGAAAGACTTGACCTCGGGATGTACGATCGAAGCCCGTCGATTTCAGCAAGACTTGCCGAAATACTTGGCAAAGAATACTCAAATTATCGGCATTAGCGCTGATGATGTCAACTCCCACGCGGAATTTTGCGAGTCCGAAGGTTTGAAGTTTCCGCTGTTAGCTGATACTGACGGTAAAGTGAGTAAAGCTTACGGTTCTTGGATGAGTTTTATCTCGGCGCGACACAGTTTTATTATTGACCCTGAAGGCGTTTTGCGGGAAACTTTTGTGAAGGTGAATCCGGCGATTCATTCTAAAGAAGTGTTTGCCCGGTTGCAGGAATTGCAGGCTAACGGGTAATAGGTGCGATCGCATAACCTCAATCAAATAGGTTTGTAGTGAGGACGGTCGTACTCACTACAAACGTTATCAGGGTTATTTTACGAAGATGTCTGGTAATACCCAATCCGGCTTTAATACCCTCTTTATTCTTTAGTTTCTAAGAGCTAGGACGAAAGTTTGTGTAGGATCTGTTCCTACCGCCGAGTTTTATCTAAAATCTCAAATCGAGGGTGAGAATTAAACTTGCTATTGACTGCAACAGGATCGGAAGAAGATTCAGGCTAGGAAAATTTTCTATTTCTGCTAGCAAGGCGGCGTTCCGGGTCAATTCCCTCGAAGGTTGGCGGCAACCAAACTCGGACTACCAACAACACTCCCAAAACTAGCAAAAATACGCCTGTTGATAATATTTGAACCCAGGGAGTTTCCAGCACTCCCCGCACTATGACTTCTCGCAAAACTGATACAATACAAACTTCCACAGCTACGCCGATCGAAACTCTTTTTTCTTGCAAGTAAATAATTAGCAACCGAAATAATTCCACTAAAACTAATAGAAATAAAATATCGGCAGTGACTTGCTTGAAATTCAAAGGAGGTAGCAGCGAGAAGAACATTTCTCGCAGTTCTAGCACCATGAAACAAAACAAACCAATACATAGGGAAATTACAATTAAGTCTTGGACTGTTTCCAGAGCGGTGACGATTAATTGCAGATTAAACCATTGAGGGGGGTTACTCGACGAGTTGTTTAAAGGCTTTTCCATTGACAGCTCCTGCAACTTGTTTGACTTTCTTACAGCTTAATTGAACTTAGGTTAATCTTTGACAATTTACAGGTTTAATCTCTTTATCAGTCTCATAAAATTTCGATCGGTTGACAATTTCACACACACTTTTATTTGCCTCCCAGGTGGCTTGACATTTAGTGATAGTTTATGCTAGCTGAAGCCTGCAATAAGTAGCTTTGATATCTAAAAAATAGAAGTCTGAATGCTGAAATGCCGCAACTGCTATAAAATATAAAACTTGTAAAGAATTATTTACCACAGCTTGATAAACTCAAGCTAGCGAATCTCGGCTTTAATCATACAAAAGCCGGAAAGTTAACCCAAAAACCAAAAGTAATCCAGAGAGGATTGAACACAATGGCATTTGAACTCGCACCATTACCCTTCGCCCCTGACGCCCTGGAGTCAGGTCATATGTCGGCCGACACGTTTTCGTTCCACCACGACAAGCACCACGCTGCTTACGTGACCAATCTGAATAAACTGATTGAAGGTACCGAACTTGCCAGCAAATCCCTTGAAGAAATTGTCAAGGAATCCTCGAAAGATCCATCCAAAGCCGGCATTTTCAACAATGCAGGTCAAGTTTGGAACCACAATTTTTTCTGGAATTCCCTCGCACCGGGCGGCGGTGGCGCTCCGACAGGAGCTTTAGCTGAGAAAATCAACGCCGACTTCGGCAGCTTCGACAAATTCAAAGAAGAATTCAAGACTGCTGCGACAACTCAGTTCGGTAGTGGCTGGGCTTGGCTAGTTTTAGACAACGGCACTTTGAAAGTTACCAAAACAGCTAACGCTGACACCCCGATAGCACACGGCCAAACTCCGTTGCTGACTTTGGATGTGTGGGAACACGCTTATTATTTGGATTTCCAAAACCGCCGCCCCGACTACATTACTAATTTCTTGGATAATTTGGCTAACTGGGATTTCGCAGCAGCAAATTTGGCTGCGGCTTAGTAGCATCTTAGTTTGAGGACTAAAGTCCTCACTACAAACCTATAAAGTTTGTAGTGAGGATTTTAGTTGTGATGAATGAGAATTATTTAACCAAACTTGCTATTAGCAAACAAAAACCGCTTTCAACATTCCTTCGCCTCGGTCTGATTGGAGTTCAAATCCTAGTTTTTGACAGACGCTGTGCATCTTGTAGTTGCTATTGACAATGTAGCCAACGATCGCCTCTAATTTCTCTTCCTGACAAATTTGCAGCATCCGCCTCAATAATTCTGTTCCTAAACCGCGCGGATGATAGCTATCGCTAACGATGGGGCAAATTCGGCTTCGTTTGTGCCGTGGAGTTTGCTCAGACGCGCTACTGCCCAAATCCGGTGTTCTGGGGTTTCCGGGTCTTGACGATCGCCAATAGCATCGCCCAAAATATCGATCGGGTGGTGATGGCGGTCAACCTCGGTTGTGGTAGCTGGGGCGATAATTCCATTTCTGTCAGCGTGACACCCCATCACCTGCTGAATATCAAAACCGTAGCAGATCGGCGCGAGAATATGCTCTGGTTCCCCATTCCTCCAAAGATTTATTTTAAGTCGGGTTGTCGAACTGTAGCTTTGAGGGTTGAGCAGCGGTCGATCGAGTGTTAACTTGAGTTTAATCGGCGCGGTGCAATAGATTTCTCCTCAAAAGCCTGTCAATGGCGGGCAGGATGCCTAACCCCATTGGTGTCAACTTAACGTCAAACCCAGTCACAGACTGTTGTTTTACGATTAGGGCCATCTCCCCCTAGCCCCCCTTAAAAAGGGGGGACAAGAGTCCGATATTTCGTCGCCCTTTTTAAGGGGGATTTAGGGGGATCTAGACTCAGGTAAAAGCGAGATTTCTCAGGGGTTTTAGGCGATTGTTGACACTAATGGCCTAACCCCAACTCCCCACAATAGTTTCTGGAGAAGTCTAACGCAGGGCCAGGCGGTGAAAATAAACCCCGAAGCGGATCAAAATACCAAGTAGGGGTTAAAAAATTCTGAAATTGTGTTATAATTTTATCGGTAACTCTTTCACGAATTTTGTAGTTTCAGTGGCTGTTCGCGCGATGACCTCTTCACCAACCATAGCACCCGTTCGATCGAGTCAAGTTACCCGCAAACCTTATCCCAACTATCGGGTAATAGTTCTCAACGACGATTTCAACACATTTCAGCACGTTGTGGAATGTTTGACGAAATACATTCCAGGGATGACGAGCGATCGAGCTTGGAAACTCGCCAACCAAATCCACCACGAAGGCCAGGCCACCGTCTGGGTTGGCCCGCAAGAGCAAGCAGAACTTTATCATATGCAATTGAGCCGTGCTGGACTGACAATGGCTCCGCTAGAGTCTACATAAAAATTTGTAGAGTTGAAGGCAAGTTTCAAGTTTCGTTAACTTAATTTGAAATCTGCCACAAAGGCAACATAACTCGGTTCTCCTGAGCTAGATTATATATAAACCTGCACAATCTTTTACTCAAATAGGAGAATTTTATGAATCATCCTTTTGATTTAGATCCTGCTGAACTCGAAGCAATGGATTTAGATTTTGGAGAGCCGCTAACTGATGAAGAAGCCACCCACATCCGAGGTGGAAGTCGTGTCACGACTCTGGCTGTAGGTGAAGAAGGTGGGGGTGGCCCGATACAGTGTATCTCAGCTCCCTGTCCGGGAAGTGAAGGAGGAGGAGGATTTCCAGTTTCTCGCCCGCCTGTTTTCGAGCCTCCGGCGACCACTCTGGCTATCGGTGAAGAGGGTGGAGGGTCTTGGACGAAAGCTTGGTGAGAAGGCGGTGGAGGCCCTATTTATTGGTAATCTCATTCCTGCCGACAATTGTAGAGATTCTGCCTAATTCCTGAACTATTCAGATTGTTTGTGTAATGAGGCTTTCAAAAATTCAGCCTCATTCGACAGTTCTTTTTTTATAGATAAAAAGTTGCAACACTCTCAAAACAAGTGATGCGACTTTTCATTTATTTACTTGCATTTTAGCAGATTTTTAATTTTAAATTTTCCCATGAACATTTTAATTCTGGGTAATGATTCAGATGCTCATGCTGCTCATATAAAAGATGCTCTCACCCAAGCCGGTGCAGAAGTAGATTATTTAGATACCTATCTGTTTCCCAGACAGTTACGTCTGTCTTGGCAACCTGATACCCTGGTAGGGTGCTTGACGCTACCCGGAGGTCGCCAGTTGAATTTTCAAGATATTCACAGTGTATTTTGGCGCAATTTTTCCGGTGTTTATGTTCCACCTTTAAAAGATGCAAATCAACAGCAAGTTGCATTTAATGATTCAATGAGTACAGTGCGATCGCTCATGCAAGCTTGTCCGGCTCGCTGGATTAATTCCTGGCAGGCCTACCAATTTCATAAAGAAAAACCCCTACAACTGAGTCTGGCCAAGCAAATAGGAGTTACGATTCCTGCAACTTTAATCAGTAACAATCCAGAGCAAGTTAGAGAATTTGTGGAAGCTCATGAAAAAGCAATTTTTAAGCCTGTTTATGGTGGCGCTCATACCAAGTTGGTGACAGAGGCGCATTTAGAAGCTAATCGGCTGGGCTTGGCTTTGAGTATTTCTCCAATCACAATACAAGAGTATATTCCTGGCACAAACATTCGCAGTTATGCGATCGGTGAATCAGTCTATTCTGCGGAAATTCGCAGTCAAGCTTTGGATTTTCGGGAAGATTTACAGGCTGAGCTAATTCCGATAGATTTGCCTGAATCAGTTAAAAAACAATGTTTGGCAATATTAAAGGCATTTATGCTAGAGTGGACTGCTATTGATTGGCGTCTCAAGCCAACGGGTGAGTATGTATTTTTAGAGGCAAATCCTAGTCCGATGTTTATCCACTTTGAGCGTCAAACTAATTTTCCGATTACACAAAAATTAGTCAATCTCTTAATGTATTAACTGGGATTTAAGAGGCGATCGTAATTTTGCCAATCATCCCCGCCTCTGTATGTCCTGCTACCGTACACCGCAGGTTGTAACTTCCCGATTTCATGGAAACACCCATTCTGCCATAGCGCCCGGTTTAAGTTCCAATTCGTGAATCGCTCCTTTAATTTCCACATTACCAGCTTCAACTTTTTGAGTCCAACTCGCATCAGCAAAGTTTTTGGCAGTGAAATAAGGTTTCTGCGAACTGGGATTTTTTAGCACTAATTTATAGCGTTTTCCCGATTCAAATTCTAGCAGATTGGGAAAAAAATTGAGTTCCCCAGCTTCGTTACCTAAACTAACAGTAATTTCGGTCACTGGTTGGCGAGACAAATCACCGGCCGCCCTAGCAATTGCCGCGGGCATCAAGATTGTCCCCAAACATAAAATCAGTCCCAAAATCACCTTGAGAGCTTGTTGTAACCGCTGGCTGCGGTAGAATTTGCCTAATTGCAAACCGAGTAAATCGATCGTGGCTGTTCTGACTACTGTTAACTGTTAACTGACTAATGACGACTGACGACTGACTAATAACGACTGACTACTGACTACTGACTACTGACTACTGACTGCTGACTACTGACTAATGACTTAATTCGATCGCCAAACTCCATCCCAAGGCCCGCCCCCAACTTCCAAACCTGGCAAAGAACTTTCAGCCTCTAAGATAATTCTAGAACGCTGCTTGCCATTTTTGTCAACATTTCCCCCCAACAATTCTCGCAGTTGCAAGCGCAACTTGCCCTGCGTCGTATCCCGGCAGCAAAAAGCCAGACCTTTTTCTGTAGGAGCTCGCAGATAAGTACCAGGACGGTTTGTAGTGGCAATTAACTCAACTTCAAACTGACTGTTTCTCGCCTGCATTTTCCAGCTTCCCCAAGGTTCAATATTCCAACTAACTTGGGAATTCCAAGGCACAAATTCGTAAAATTTGCCTCGGTAATGCAGACAAATCATTGCTACGGATTCCATCCACCACAGCACGCCCCGCTTGCCGCCGCCAGCAGTTAAAGCTAAATCGCTTTCGCCTTGAAAACAATTGCAATTAACCCAAAACCACTTTTGCGGAAAAGCACCGCCCCAGTTTTTTTCGCTGTAAGCGGGAGCATCTTTAAATTGGTAGCGTTCGCCGTTCCAATCTATCCAGCCCGTGGCTAAACCGTGAGCCATTAAAATTTGCCATCCCGGTTCAAATATGGGTAGAAAAGATACCATTCCCGCCGTGGATTTCTGGAGTTGCTCAGAGTTGCCCCAGCCGTAAACAGGTTGAATTTCGTATTGCCAAAAACAGCGGCTACCGCTTCCCGGATCGTGGAGATAACCTTGATTCAAGGTAGCAGTAGCTTGATAGCCTTCTTCGACGCGGCTGTCGAATACTTGGGGTTCTAAATATTGGGGTTTAATTTGTAAATCTGTTCTGCCCCAATGTCCGAAAGCCAAGCTTTCTCGGTGCGCCCAAAACTTATTTACATCGGGGAATGTGCGGCACAAATAGCTATCTTCGGGACCGAGAATTTGAGCTGCACCGCCACTGTAAGGTTGACCGCCTCTGGGGTCTTCTATTGAATACATGAATGCAAAAGATTGTCCGCGAGCGGGTAATGTTATTCGATAGTACCAGCCTTCAAAAAAGCGGCGGGAACTGCCGTCCCAGTGGTAGTTACTGTGGGGAGTTTCAATAGTTTTGAGTTTTGAGAGTGAATTTGACATAAAATTACCAATAGCAAAAAGAAGAGTCATTAGTCATTAGTCATTAGTTATTAGTTATTAGCTAGTAGTCATTAGTCAGAAGGAAGAAGGAAGAAGGAAGAAGGAAGAAGGAAGAAGGAAGAAGGAAGAAGAAAAACAAGAAACTATGCCCAATTCCCAATTCCCAATTCCCAATTCCCAATAACTAAGGACTACTGACTACTGACTAAGGACTAAGGACTAATGACTACTGACTACTGACTAATCCCATTACCCATATGATAGGTTATTAATTATGTCTTTAGCACTTTGGCGATCGCCCCTAGCTCGCGCGCTCCACCGCAACCGCAGTCTTGCTTTTGCCCGCTACTTGCAACTTGCAACTGTTCGCGCCACCGGGCGTCCGGCTAACCGCACTGTGGTGTTTCGAGGCTTTTTAGCAGATACTAATCAGTTAAAGTTTATTACAGATATTCGCAGTCAAAAGGCAGAGGAAATTAACCTCTATCCTTGGGGGGAAATTTGCTGGTATTTCCCCCAAACTCGCGAACAATTTCGGATTGCTGGACAACTGATTTTGGTAGGGGCAGATTATCCAGAGGCCCAGTTGTGCTCATCGCGCCGCACAGCTTGGCAGGAGCTTTCTGAGGCGGCTCGATCGCAATTTGCTTGGCCGCATCCGGGGGATGACAAAGCCCCGGCTGGCGCTTTTGATTCTGCTGCCCCAGATCCGATCGAGCCGCTGCCTAATTTTTGCTTGCTGTTGTTGGAACCGGAAACGGTGGATTTGTTGGAGTTGCGGGGGGAACCGCAGAACCGATCGCTTTATCGGCGCGACGGGGAGGGAAATTGGTCTGTGCGATCGGTCAATCCTTGAAAAAGAAGTCATTAGTCATAAGTCAGCAGTCATTAGTCAGTAGTCATCAGAAAATTTGGGTAGAAACCCCGTCCTTTTAGGACGGCTTTACTGGTATAATTTGAGTGGTCAATGACCCACCCGTGACGATGGAGACATAAACCCTAACACCAAAGCTTGCAACAATTGCAACGGGGAAGAAAAATCGGTAGACCGGGAAAAGAGGACAGGGCAATGGACAGTCCACCCCTAGAATCAAACAACAAAGATTTTTGTTGGTATTCGACACATAAAACCGCAGGGCTTGCGGGGTTAGTCTGTGGAGCGAGCATAAGACCAAATCTCCTTGAGGGTGGAGGCCGCTGCTAAGAAGCAGAAACCTAAGTTGTGAGGCTTAGGAATCACCGCACCTTCAGGTCGGTGAGTATGTCAACAGTTAACAATTAACATTCACCAATGCCTTATGCCCAATTCCCTATGCCCTATGCCCTATGCCCAATTCAAATTTTAGATGCCCGTGCCGTCGAAAAATTCTTGAATTGCTTTATCTTTTAACTTGCAGCTAGGGGTTGTAATTAGCTGTGTTTTTTCGGCTAAGGCTACATTGCTGGCTTGGTTTAAAGCTTCTGATACTGAGTGGAAATTGTGGGAACTGGGAACAGAAGTTAAGGAGACAGATGCTTGAGGAAGCAAACTTTTTACTTGCTGTTCGAGGGACTCGATGCGATCGAGCAAAGAGCGAATTACCACTGCTTCCGAATCCGGCAAACTGCCGTGTTCTAGGGGATTGACGCGCACTCCCGATCGATAGACGATGCGGCCGGGAATCCCTACAACCGTACAGTCAGATGGTACGTCCCTCAGCACGACGGAACCGGCGCCGATGCGAACGTTGTTGCCAATTAGCAGATTGCCGAGTACCTTGGCGCCGGCACCGACAACTACATTTTCGCCGACGGTAGGGTGACGCTTGCCGCTTTCCTTGCCTGTGCCGCCGAGGGTGACACCTTGGTAAATTAGGGCAAAATCGCCGATAATCGCTGTTTCGCCGATCACAACCCCCATACCGTGGTCGATGAATACGCTTTTGCCGATGGTTGCCCCGGGGTGAATTTCAATTCCGGTCAAAAAGCGAGCAATGTGGGAAATCAAGCGGGGGATGAAGGGAAGTCCCAGCACGTAAAGCCAGTGTGCGAGGCGGTGCAGCACTAGGGCCTGAAGACCGGGGTAGCAAAACAAAACTTCCAGCCAGTTGCGAGCTGCAGGGTCGCGATCGAAAATTATACTGAAGTCAGCTCTAAGGGTCTTTAGCACTTTCAGAGTTACCAATTTTGGTTAAACACGCCACTTTCGATTTTACATTTTACTGGATTGGGGAAGTGTGCGGTCGATCGGGAAATCGGGGAGTGGGAGATTAACAGATTGGCCGATTGGGGGAGATTGGGGCAGTGGCACCGTGCCAGAAGAGGAGATTGGGGGAGAATTTGTTGATATTTTATTTTCCCCATCCCACAGCGCCGCGTTCTATTCCTGTACTGAGATTGTATAGTCAGACTTGACTCCGGGTTCGAGAGTACCGACCCAAATCCTGTAAGACCCTGCTTCCCAGTCTGAATCAACAATGCCAGCATCTTTATTCTGACCTGCATCGTCTCCGCAGCGCACTGCATTACCGGGGCCTTGTACGAGTAAGGTTGTGTCCTTGCCTCGGCTGTTGACTTGGAGTGTGAGTTTTGAAAATTTTTGCTGCAAGACTATGATGTGGTCGGGAGTTGGAGTGGCAAAACCCAAACATTTGTTTTTGTGGCGATCGGCGTTGGCTATGGCAGATAGAGAGTACGATCCCCCTGTGGAACCTCTCAAAACTGCTGTTGGGGACTCAAAACCTGGCGATAAAGTTAAAGTGCCGAAATTTGCTGTTTCTGCTAAAACTGGTAGGGCGACGATCGCGGCGACGATCGCGGCGATCGCACCGTTTTTGAAATTGGCTCCCCGATCGAACAACATGGCAATTCTCCTGGCGTCACAACTTAAAATCAAAACTCTGAATTTACCCATCGGGGCCCCTATCATCCTAACTCTGGAGGAATAATAATTTTTTTTAAATTTGTTCAAAACCTCCAGGCTTCTCTTCCTTATGTCTATCAGGACAATCCCTGTACGATCGCCCTCGCCTGTGCCACTCGGATTTCTGCCACAGGCGAGCGACTCATATCCGAATTTGTACGGTGTCAAGATGATAAATTTGATACTTCTAGCCTTGCTGTTGGCTATCGGTTCCCTATTGACACAGGTTTTGGTATTGTTACCTATAGGTCTAGGCGGCTGGCTCCACTTCCCTAATTGGCTGAGCCTGGCATTGATTGTGCTGGCTATTTCTTGGTGCTTGGGGGATTAGTCAGCAGTCAGCATTCATGAGTTATTAATTATTAGTCAAAAGCTAATTATTAATCATTCCGCTTCCCCCAACGGCCAATGCCCGATCGCCCCCGGTCTGATGATGTATACTTCACAATTGACAATCCGGAGTATAAAATCTAGGATTTGACATCTACCTATAGAATGATGCAACGACAAATTTATTCGATATCAGCATTTCACTCTTCTGACAAAACTCTGGGGGAAACTCCGAAGAAACAGGATCGTCCGATACACCGGGCGCTCGTGTTAATGCTAGTGGCAACCGGTTTGCTGGGCCTGCACGCTAGTCGGCTGGTGGAATTGCAACTGGTACAAGGGAAGCAACACCGGGAACGAGCCGAAAACAATCGCGTTCGCCTAGTGCCAATGCCGGCGAATCGCGGACACATTATCGATCGCAAAGGCAAGCTGCTAGCGGCAAACAATTTAGCTCGATCGGTATATTTGTGGCCGAAAGAACAAACGCCGGAAGAGTGGAAAGTTACAGCAAACAAGTTGAGTCCGCTGGTAAAAATCCCGGCCGAAGAAATTTTACAAAAAATAAAACAAGTCGATCCTCTATCCTACAGACCGGTGCGGATCAAGCAAGCGATGCCGCCAGAGGTGTTTGTGCCACTAGCAGAACAGGTGGGACAAATACGCGGAGTGGAAGTGCGACCAGAAGCGAAGCGCTATTATCCCGAAGCCAGTGTGGCGGCTCATGTTCTCGGATATATTGGCGAAGCTACCGCAGCAGACTTGGAAGCTAACCCGGAATATCCGATGGGGATGATTGTCGGTCAGATGGGCATAGAAGCGAGTTCTAACGAGAAGATTGCGGGAGTGTGGGGCGATCGGCTGATCGAGGTAAATGCCCAAAATCAAGAGTTGCGGCTGATCGGAGAGACACCGCCGACACCGGGTGAGGCGGTGCAGCTAACCATAGACTTGTCCATGCAAAAAGCAGCCGAACAAGCCCTGGGGAACCGCCGGGGAGCAGTAGTGGCCCTGGATGTCAAAACCGGGGCGGTATTAGTTATGGCTAGCCACCCGACTTTTGACCCCAATCTGTTTACGCGAAAAATCACGAAGGATGAGTGGCAAACTCTTCAAGACGCGGAAAATCCATTTTTGAATCGGGCCATGCAAGGCTATCCCCCCGGTAGCACTTTTAAAATTGTGACTTCCGTCGCGGGCCTGGAGTCGGGCAAGTTTTCGCCGGACTCAATTCTCGGTACTTCGTCTTACATTACTGTGGGGGGAATTGATTTTAACGAACACAGCGGCGGTTACGGCAACATCGGCTTTCGGGAGGCCTTGGCTTTCAGCAGCAATACGTTTTTTTATCAAGTGGGGGTTAGTACCGGGCCGGAGCAAATTTCTAAGTGGGGACACCGCTTGGGAATTGGCAAGGATACGGATTTGAATCTTTTGGGGCTAGGCGGTGGCGATCGCGGTCAAGTCCCGACGCCGGCCGAGAAGGAGAAAATATATAAAGAACCTTGGTATGCGGGTGATACGGTAACGATGTCGATCGGGCAGGGGTTGGTGTTGATGACTCCTTTGGAGGCGGCGGTGATGGTGAGTTCGATCGCTAACGGCGGCTATCGCGTGAAGCCCCATCTTTTGACTTCTATGACCGGCACGCCGCAGACTCAACGGGTACATACAGGGATGAAACCTTCAACAATTCAGGTGATTAAGGAAGGACTGATCGCGGTGGTTGCCGAGGGTACGGGACAGGCGATGAATGACGGTTCGATTCCGCTGACGGGGGGCAAAACAGGGACTTCGGAGGTCATCGGACAGAAGGATCACTCTTTGTATGTCGCCTTCGGGCCCGCTGACAAGCCGGAAATTGCGATCGCCGTGGTTGTGGAAAATGGCGGTTTTGGTTCTGTTGCAGCAGCCCCGATCGCCAAAGAGGTTTTTCAAGCTTATTTTGGGAAACAGAAACCGCCAAATTAGTCATTAGTCAGCAGTCATTAGTCAGCAGTCATTAGTCAGCAGTCATTAGTCAGCAGTCATTAGTCAGCAGTTATTAGTCAGCAGTTATTAGTCAGCAGTTATTAGTCAATAGACAGTAGGTTGGGCCGGTGCAACTAAACCCAAACAAAATGTTTGTAGCAATATTTTGGAAAAGTGGTATGACTAATGACTGCTGATAGGTTGTTGGGGCGCGTTTACCTGAATCTTTCGCTGGGATTTTATATTTTGGTGAACCCGCGACAAAATTTAGGATTTGATATGATATCGATTCCGGTTGCACCGTCCGTCATTGTTGACTGTTGACTGTTGACTGTTGACTGATGACTAATGACTGATGACTAATGACTAATGACTAATGGCTAATGACTAATTCAGCCGCATAAATATTGTAGCTTTGCGAATTCCTGTTATTTCTCCGGTACTGGTGACGGTGAGCGATCGCAAGTGGTCGAACAATGGTCTTGCCGAAAGTTCAATTAACCTCAACAGCGGGATTTGTTTTTCCCAAATAGCCCTGCTGGAGGGCCAGTCTACATAAAAATAGCCGTCGTTAGATGGCGGTAGCGGTTCAATGCTGGTTTGAAAATCTTGATTGGCAACTAAAGAGCCTGTTTCTGCTGCTTCTAGTGCTGCGTCCATTGCTTCTACTGAAGTGGTGAAAATTTCGTATTTGCCGACGGTGGCTCGGACTCCTTTTGCCTCGGTTTCGATCGCACTTTTTCTCTTATTTTTTTTACCCAAATTTTGACTCGTTGTCAACTGCGTCCAAGCGGTAATTTTCTGGTTTCTGAGAGTGAAGCTGCCGATGCTGTATTCTTTGCTGCGGGCAATTTCATCGAGTTTGTCGATCGCCTTTTGGGAATCAGCAGATTTTTCGGCGGCAAAAATCCAGTCCGCACTATTTGCCGAATTCGGAAGCAATCCTAAAGCGTATTCTCCTTGTACCCAGTTAAATATATCCTGCTGCAGGTTGACGCCCCACACTTGCTGAATATCTGCGAAGGTGCGATCGACTAATTTTGAGACTTCTGCATTAGTAGACACCGCCGATGATAAATCAGCCCAAAAATTCCTTAAATCGGTGCTGGCGACCGCGAAAGGACTGGCGGAGGGAATGTATTGCAAGGCTTTCACTGGTTCTGAGAGTGTTGGAGAAGCTGTGTTTTCTCGCGATGTCACTAAAGCAGTTTGAGCCAGCAATCCCCGTCGGTTGACTCCGACAGCAACTGCGAGGGAATTAAGAGAAACTTGGGGATTTTGCTCGGTTGCTGACTGCGGGAGATTAACAAATGCTAAAGCTATTCTGCCTTCAGTTAACTGCCCAAAAGCTTTTTGATAGTTAGGACTATTGTTGAGATTTAGGTTGGCTGCTTCAACGTTGTTAATTGCATCTCGAATCACAGTTGGGCTGTTGGCAAATAAAACAAAACTGGGGTTAGTTCCTGAATCTGAACTGCCGCCGATAGCCGCTGTTGCGAAGCTGGGAGGCAAAGTTGTCTTCGGCAGAGAAAGCGGGTTGAAAGGCGAAATCGGAGAGGTTGTTTTGTTGGCTATTGGTACTTGTTTATAATTAATTTGCACGCCTTTATATATTTCCGACTGCACTGTTTTATTCCCACGAGATTGTTTTCGCCAGTAGGAGTCGAGAAATTGTTGGCTGCGATCGACATTTTTGGAGGAAACGGCCAGCAAAAACCCGCTTTGTTTGCCGTTGTTGCTGTCGCCATCGAAATCTATATCTAGGACAGCGAGGGTAATTTCGTCACCTATCCAAGGTTCGATATCTCGCGTGTAATCGAGGCCTGTATTGGCGAGGAGACTTTTTTTGATTTGCTCAAATTCTGCGTGCGATCGACTTCTTTCTTCGGGACTGGCAAAAACTTGCCGCAATGCTTCGAGGCGATCGGGATTTACCAGCATTGAAGCTAACAAAGGTGTTTGTTTCGAGACAAACACAGCCGCAGCCGGAGTAGTTGTCGGCCCGCCAGCGAGCAAATTCAGGGGAGTGTGAGTTGTCAGCCAGTAAAAACCACCTGCACTCAAGCCTAAGAGTGCCAAGACGCCAGCAATGAGGAAAGAAAAGAACGATCGCAGCTTCATACAACAAGGACTAATGACCACAGTCTATTATTAACTAGAGTAGCGCATAACCGTAGCTGTCGGCAGATACTTTTTGTGCGGTTCGCAAAAAAAAAAGGCTAAACTAAAATATTCTCAATATCTAAAACCAAGTAAAATGCTAACAATATCGACGTCCCCCGAACAGCGAGTTTTACTGCAAAATATCAGTTGGCAGTTATATGAAAGCCTGCTAGCAGAACTGGGCAACAAACGTTCCACCAGAATTGCTTATCATCAAGGTCAATTAGAAATTATGGTACCCCTACCGGAACATGAAAATCGCAACAGGCTGATCGATCGCTTAATTGTAACTCTCATAGAAGAACTCAATCTGGAGTACAACCCCTTTGGCTCGATGACGATTAAAAAACGAAAAAAAGCAGCGGGAAAAGAACCAGATTCATGCTATTATATCCAGAACGAACCACTCGTCAGAGGGAGAACCGAATTAGACTTTGCTCAAGATCCGCCGCCCGATTTAGCACTGGAAATTGATATTACCAGCAGTTCCTTAAATCAACTCGATTTATATGCAGATTTAGGCGTACCAGAAATTTGGCGGTACGACGGACGAAGCATCAAGTTTTATCAATTGCAAAATGGCGAATATGCCGAGTGCAATTTTTCCCGGGCTTTCCCAATGCTACCGACTGCAAAAGTTGACGAATTTATCCATCGGTGTCAAACTACAGGCGCAACCGCAGCAGTGCGAGAATTCCGGGAATGGGTGAGAAATCAGTAATTGTGCAGCCTACCACCGCAATCCTCGCGCATCGGAAAAATCTGCATCTAGAATCGCCCCCGCATCGAATGCAGCATCAGTCAAATCAGCCTTCCTAAACGATGTAACCGACAATTTTTCTATTTCTTCAACAGCGATAAAAAAGCCGATCGCAGTTAAGCCAAGAATTACCCCAGAAACCAAAAATAAGACAATTCCCCTGAGAGTATCTCCGCCCAAAAATGTCACAATACCGCTAGCGCCGATCGCAGCAGCAGCCCCAGCCACAGCCCCCGCCACAATTCCAGCCTCGCCCCGAGTCGCAGCAATCGCCGTAGCAGCCGTTCCGGTAACCGCCACAGCCCCCGCATCCGCCCCGCCAATGAGTCCAGTCAAAGCCCCAGCCGTCGTCACTGTCACCGCAGTTACCCCAGCCCTAGCAATCAAATTTTTCACCCGCCTGCGGCTTTGTCCGGTTCTGACACCCTGAAAATTTGCCCCCTTCAAAATCGCCCCGGTGAAATTGCAGCCTCGAATGTCGCAACCGCTGAAATTCGCCCCAGACAAGTCAAGACCTTTAAAAGAACGGTTCCGCAAGTCTTGGTTAGCAAAATTGAGATTTCGAGGTAAAGTCATTCGATTTTAGATTTTAGATTTTAGATTTTAGATTTTAAATTAGCAAACCAAAAGCTTGGGATTTTAGATTTTAGATTATAGATTGTAGATTAACCAAGCACAGGGCATTTAGAATAAAGCCTGTGGTTTATAACGAGTTTCCATGTCTCCCATCTCCGAATCCCCATTTTCCCCCGAACAAATTGCCGCTGAAAGACTCAAACCAGAAGAATATGAAGAAATCGTTCAGCGTCTAGGTCGCCATCCCAATAAAGCTGAATTGGGAATGTTCGGCGTCATGTGGAGCGAACACTGCTGTTACAAAAATTCGCGGCCGCTATTAAAACAGTTTCCCACAGAGGGCGATCGAATTCTCGTCGGACCTGGAGAAAATGCCGGCGTCGTAGACTTGGGAGACGGCTTGCAACTCGCCTTCAAAATTGAATCCCACAACCACCCCTCAGCAGTCGAACCTTTCCAAGGTGCAGCAACAGGTGTCGGCGGGATTCTCCGCGATATCTTCACAATGGGGGCGCGCCCCATCGCACTTTTAAATTCCCTGCGTTTCGGCAACTTAGACGACCCTAAAACTCAGAGATTGTTCAAAGGCGTAGTATCGGGAATTTCCCATTATGGAAATTGCATCGGCGTGCCCACAGTTGGCGGCGAAGTTTACTTCGATCCTGCTTATTCCGGCAACCCGCTAGTTAACGTCATGGCCTTGGGTTTAATGGAAACTCAAGAAATCGTAAAATCCGGGGCATCCGGCATCGGAAATCCCGTGCTTTATGTCGGTTCAACTACCGGGCGAGATGGCATGGGAGGAGCAAGTTTTGCCAGTGCAGAATTGACAGACAAATCAATGGACGATCGCCCCGCTGTCCAAGTAGGAGATCCATTTTTAGAAAAATCCTTAATTGAAGCTTGTTTAGAAGCATTCAAAACAGGTGCAGTCGTCGCCGCCCAAGATATGGGTGCCGCCGGAATTACCTGTTCGACATCAGAAATGGCAGCCAAAGGCGGCGTCGGCATTGAATTCGATTTAGACAAAGTTCCCGTTCGAGAAAGCGGCATGATTCCCTACGAATACCTGCTTTCGGAATCCCAAGAACGGATGTTGTTTGTTGCCCAAAAAGGACGCGAACAGGAATTAATCGATATTTTCCACCGCTGGGGATTGCACGCGGTAGTAGCGGGGACAGTTATCGAAAAGCCGATCGTCCGAATTCTCTTTAAAGGCGAAATCGCTGCCGAAATTACCGCGACTGCTTTGGCAGATAACACGCCAATTTATCACCGAGAATTGTTGACAGAACCGCCAGAATATGCTAGGAAAGCATGGGAATGGACGGCGGATTCCCTGCCAGAATCCACAGTTACAGGTATCGAAGTTCAAGGTAATTTCCAAACTTGGAATCAGATTTTGCTGACGCTTTTAGATACTCCCACTATCGCTTCTAAACGCTGGGTTTATCGCCAATACGACCATCAAGTGCAAAACAATACTGTAGTTTTGCCGGGAGGTGCTGATGCTGCGGTCATCAGATTGCGTCCCCTAGAACCTTGCCAATCTTCCCTTGCTAACGGGCTAGAAGTACACCCCCTTGCTAAGGGGGATCTACAGAGAGAAAATGCTGTTTCTCTAGCTTCCGAAAGCAAACAGGAAGAAGAGGTAATTCCTCTATTTACAAAGGCACAAGGTAGGGAAACTCCAAAACTTTCTCCCCCCCTTAGCAAGGAGGAAGCGCCCCTGGGGATTATTCCCGGAGTTGCTGCAACGGTTGATTGCAATTCTCGTTATGTTTATCTCGATCCTTATGAAGGTGCAAAAGCAGTCGTAGCGGAAGCAGCGAGAAACTTAAGCTGTGTGGGTGCTGAACCTGTCGCAGTTACTGATAATTTGAATTTTGGCAGTCCCGAAAAGCCGATCGGATATTGGCAGTTAGCGTCAGCTTGTCGCGGGATTGCTGATGCTTGTCGGGAGTTGGGAACGCCTGTTACTGGCGGCAATGTGTCTCTTTACAATGAAACGGTTGATGCTGAGGGAAATCCTCAACCAATTTATCCGACTCCGGTAATCGGAATGATCGGGTTAATTCCCGATTTGAAGAAGATTTGCGGCCAAGCTTGGCTAAAGAAAGGTGATTTAATTTATGTGCTGGGAATGGGAGAATCATCCCAAAACTCAGAACTTCCATCTGAAAGCTCAAAAATCGAAACTTTTCCAACTTTGGGAGGTTCGGAATATTTAGCGGCAATTCACGGGATTGTCGCTGGGAAACCCCCAAGGATAGATTTTGAGTTGGAAAGAAAAGTGCAATCGGTTTGTCGCGATGGAATTCGGCAAGGTTGGGTAGGTTCTGCCCATGATTGTGCGGAAGGTGGAATTGCGATCGCCCTCGCGGAATCCTGTATCTCTGCTAAAATGGGTGCAGAAATTCATCTCAGTTTCAATTCGGAAAAGGTCAGCCGCTGGGATGAAATTTTGTTTGGTGAGATGGGCAACTGCATTATAGTTTCAGTCGCACCGAAAAATCAAGAAATTTGGGAGTCTTACCTGCAAGAACATTTGACCCAAATGTGGCAGAAAATTGGTTTAGTTTGCTGTGCTGAATCACCTTTGCGGGTTGTGAGTGCTGACAATCAAGTGTTAATTGAGGTTAGCATGAGTGAGATGGGCGATCGGTTCTATAATGCGATCGAGCGTCGGATTGCATCTGTCTGACAACGTGAAGTTTTGATCCCCCTAAATCCCCCTTAAGAAGGGGGACTTTGAGTGTTCTTCCCCCTTCTTAAGGGGGGCTAGGGGGGATCTCCGGGTTTAAAAACACACCCAAGAACGTAGTGGTGCCTGGAACTGCAATACGGTCTATTGCCGTAGTGCCTATCGTGCCAGGAATTGGGCCGTCCATCGCAGCAGGCACCTCGGTTTTCGCGTGGCGGTAGCTTCGGTTTCTTCCTCGTCCTAGTTTCCACGTAGTAGTGGTAGGGTGCGTCGCATTGAACAATCTACAAATCAAATCGACAATCTCGCAGCGACGCACCGCGAGAGTCAGTCAGGTGCGTCGCCATCTCAAACCTGTAAATTCCATCGAATATCCCACAGCGACGCACCCTACAAAAACTGTTGACCTGCTATCATCAAGATAGACGCATCGTAGGAAAACAACCGATGACACTAACAGAATTACTCCCTACCATTAGAAAACTGTCTGCGATCGATAAACGAGAGTTAATCCGTATTCTTATGGCGGAAGAAGATATCAGTGAGAATATTTTTCCTTTGGAACCTTACAAGACTTACTACTTACCAACTCCTTACGATACTTTTGGTGCTGGTGCAGCTTTGATGCAGGCAATGAATCTGGCTAACAGCGACGAAAAGTGAGTATTATGCGATTTTAATACTCTACCAATCACCCCTCTCAAGATGAGTTTGACAGCTTACCGCGCATTCCCTTGATTCTGCGCCACAATAACCAGGGAGTCGAAGTTGTTGGGTTAGTAGACAGCGGTGCAACAGTGAGTGTATTGCCTTACCAAATAGGAATTCAGCTTGGCTTAGTGTGGGATGACAGCAAAGCCATTATTCGACTGGCCGGTAACGTGGGTAATCAACCAGCGATGCCAGTATTTTTCATGGCTGAAATAGGGGAGTTTGCTCCGGTAAGATTAGTATTTGCTTGGGCAAAAAGTGATAGTGTATCATTGATTCTGGGACAGAAAAATTTTTTCTTAGAATTTGACGTTCACTTTTATCGTTCTCGGCTTGAGTTTGATATTGAGCTGAAGCGTTAAGTTCCACCATAATTTATTGGCACGGTTCACTCCTGTGATACTTATCCTTCAATTCAGTCACAGCCAACTATAGCTACACAATTCATAAATCCCAAAATTTCTATGACAATCCAAGAATTAGAAATACAACTCCTGGCCTTAACGGCGATCGAAAAAGCGGAGGCGAAATGAATAGAAGAGAGAAATTTTTACCTTTTACAAAAATGGGATGCTCGCGATCGCAGGGAAATAATTCTTCACTTTAAAGGATTGCGAAGATAGCCGATTTTGCCGTCAGTGACGACTCGTGCCACTCCACCGTCAAAATTGGCAGCGCGATCGAATTGGGGCGGGATGATTTGGTTGCCAATTTTATCAATATATCCCCACTTGGAGCCAATCCGGATTCGTGCCAGCCCGTCGGCAAAATTTTCAGCGCGATCGAATTGAGGCTTTATGGCGATGAGGCCGATTTTATCGATATAGCCCCACTTGGAGCCAATCCTTACCCGCGCCAGCCCCTCGTTAAAGTCCCCAACCCCTCTAAATCGGAACGGGATGACGATTTTTCCAGTTTTGTCAATATAGGCGTTTTGGTCGCCATTCCACACCTGTGCCAGCCCCTCGCTAAAATTTCCACCCCCCTTAAATTGGGGCCCAATGACAATTTTGCCAGTTTTATCGAGCCAACCCATCTTAGATCCCATCCATATGCGAGCCAGCCCGTCGCTAAAGGAATCCGCCCCGTTAAATTGGGGTGAAATAACGAGATCGCCACTTCGATCGATATAGCCCCATTTGGAGCCAATCGCTACCAGCGCCAGCCCCTCGGCAAAGTTCTCAGCCTCATCGAATTGAGGCGGGATCGCCAGAGAGCCAGTTTTATTGATATAGCCCAATTTGTCGTCCAGTCCTACCCGCGCCCATTCGCCTGCAAACGGCTCAGCCCAATCAAATTGAGGCGGAATGACGCGATCGCCATTTTTATCGATATAGCCCCACTTGGAGCCAATTTTTACCCGTCCCAGCCCGTCGGCGAAGTAATAAGCGTCATCAAATTCGGGCTGTATGGCGATGAGGCCTCTTTTATCAATAAAACCCCACTTGGAGCCAATTTTTACCCGTGCTCGCTCCGAGGCAAAAGCCCCGACTCTTTCAAATTGAGGGTTGATGACAATTTTGCCAGTTTTGTCAATAAAGCCATATTTGGAGCCAATTCTGATGCGTGCTAGCTCCTCGGAAAAAGAATCAGCCTCGTCAAATCGGGGCCCAATGGCAATTTTGCCACTTTTGTCAATAAAGCCGTACTTCGAGCCAACTTTGACCACTGACAAATCGCCTGCAAAGCCCCACAATTCATCGTATTGGGGCTCTATTGCAAAAAGGCTTTGAGGAGGAGCAGGTTGTGCAACAGACAGCGCAGGCGATCGCGCCGAGCCGGGTGGAAAAGGACTCAATAACCAAAGCAGCACAAGCAGGCAGGTTATTGCGGCTAATAATACTAGCGCTCGCCCGCGCAGTGGCGGTTTCGGAGGTGGCGCTTGTATGGGAGAATCCATAATAAATGTATCGCAACCAGAGTCTTAAGAGAGAGATTAGCATATATGCAGCAACAAAGCTCACAGAATCACTCGAATCTGACAAAGCTGGCTGGGATAGGGCTGGAAATTCTGGCAGTAATGGCATTTCTCAGTATCTTGCTATTGTTGAAACTCAATATGAGTGGGAACGAAGTAGATGTCCTGCCTTTAGCAAGACAGTATGCCGACCGTACCTGGATTCCAGGAGACTGGTATCTGAACCAACCACCAGGCTATAGGGTGCTGTTCCAAACTTTGTTTGGCCCGCTGATAGTCAGTTGGGGATTTCTGGCAACTTCTATAACAGGGCGGTTACTCGGCTACGGCTTAATAGCTGCGGGACTGGTATTTATAGCCCGGAAGCTGGGATTGAATTTGCTATTACTGCTGCTGGCTCTTAGCCTGTTTTTTTACCCTCACTATTACCGGGGCCTTGGTAGCTCAATAGAGTTGCTACAAGTCGGCAATATCAATTGGGTTAGTTTGCTTGTTTTGTTGTTGGCGATTGGGCTAATGCTGGCAGGCAAAAAGCTGGGCATCGGGTTGCAGTTCCCTTTACTATTGCTAGCGGTTAGCCTGTTTCTGATAGGAGACAATGGACAAAGTTTGGCTGCTGGCGAATCGCTGGGAGGAGGGCTGGAAACAAAAGTATTTGCCTACGGTTTTGTGTTGTTGGCGATCGGGCTAATGCTGAGAGGACGCAATCGCCCGATGGCTTTGTTGCTGGGGCTAGCAACCTCATTCCACGTTCTTGTAGGCGGCTACACATTTCTGACTGTACTGGCATGGCTAGTCTTAAGACGGAAAACCCGCCTTCTAAATCTTCGGGAATTGGGGTTAATTCTTCTGCTATATCTGGCAGGCAGTGCCTTTGCAATTCAGGCGGTGCTGGATCAGTTGTTGCTTCCCATCCCTAAAGGTGCTTTACTGCCTTCGTTTATATATGTCTTCCTGGCGTTGCCCTTCCACCTAAATCCCCTTTGGTGGTCTTCAGATTCCTGGGTAAATCTCATAGCTTACCTTTTGATATGTGCTTGCAGTGCCAGCGTCATTTGGCTCAATCGGATCGATCGACTCACAGGGGAGTTCTCCGAACACTACGCCGCTCATATTGGACTATTTGAATTCACGCTCATCAGCCTGATTCCGTTCGTGCTGGGGGTGGCGATCGCGCCCTTCGATTCTCAAGGGCGTTTCCTGCAATATTATCCCTTCCGACTGGGTGACCTAATGCTACCCCTTAACGCCTGCCTGTTATTTGCCTGTGCCTTGCAGCTTTCATTCACAGGTAAAAAAGCGCGATGGGTGCTAGCAGTCTGCTGCAGTCTGCTGCTGACTTGGATAGTAATACCGCAGTTGGACATCTTCCAGAGTGACTTTCGCCAGCTAAGTCTATTTCCCAGTGAGCAACAGGGGGTGAACCCTGAAGAGAAAGACCTCTGTTATTGGGTACGCAGCAATACCCCGAAAGATGCGATCGTCGTATCTTCCCCCGTGGAAGTTGGCTGCATTACCTGGCTGGCAGAGCGCCCCATCCCTGCCAAAGCTATAACGCCCCAGAATAAAAAAGCGATACTTGAGTGGTATGAGCGTCTGCGGAACTTAAGTGGTGGCTTTAGAGGGGTGAATCACTTGAGGAATTTTAACAAGCAACTTTCAGAGGGCTACAACCGCTTGACAACCCAACAGGCTGAAGCACTAATGGCTAAATATCAAGCTTCCTATCTGGTTACTGGCATTGAACACCGATTAGAGTTGCCTGTTGCTTACCGCAATCAATCCTATGTTGTCTATAAAAACTCGCTGTCAACTAGCGAACTGTAGGAGATTCTCCTAGGGAGCATTCCGATTTTGTAAATACCTGTGCCAGAGCACAGCATTCGGATTAAGACTTACGCATTGACAAAAAACATTGTCTATGTATTGTAGATCGTACCCTCACTGCTAAGGCTCGCCAAAATATGCTCAGAACTAAAGTGAACAGATTCCTTCACACGCTCTGTTTATGGTATTTCCCTGACCAAAAATAGCTAATTAATTCGGTATGTTTTGGCTCACTGTACAGCTTTTATAGGACGGTATTATCAACACTTAATATACCCCTTTAATGCAGTTTTTTGAGTGGGCTCTATTTACCTGAAATCTGCTGTAAGTAAGAAAAATAGTCTTCGTTTGCCCTAATCTTCATACTACTGAAAAAATAAGGAATGGGCCGCTCGGCAGCATTGAAGTTTTATTTGCCACTGTAACATAACGCTTCTCATCCTGTAGAATTAGAAAGATTAGCACTAGCTGCAAAAAAATACGACTGTTAACAGCAAAGTTTCCATATTTTATGCCAGTCATTATAGTTGTAATGTTGATCGCCGATCGCACATTTTGAATAATTGAGCGCTCAGTCTGTTTTTTGCCTGAATCTTTTGTTTAACTGAAATTCATATAACTTGCTGCGCCCAACATGACTTTACATGGCCGCACAGATTCCCATGATGATATAGTATGTCAATTTCCTAAAAAAGTCAAGATCGATCGCCCTTAAATTCTACTATTTGAAAAAGCCCATCAAGCAAGTTTCTAATTTATTTTCCATTGCACGATCGCCTATCTCTTAGTCTCAAGCGAGAGGGACGAAAGTTTCTATAGAAGCGATTTCAATCGCGCCACCGATCGCGCCCCACCGATCGCGCCCCACCGATCGCGCCCCACCGATCGCGCCCCATCCATCGCCCGAGGACCCGCCATTAATCAAGGTTACTATAGGATCGGGGGGCGATCGATACTACAATGCGATTGAACGTGGCATCGCTTCTGTCTGAAATGCTACACGAGTTGGAAATAATGACAGATCCGTGGCAAGATTAAAGAAATGTTAAGTTATGCGACATCTTCCCCAAAAGAACGAATCGGTGAAATTGTCCCCCTAACATACCGTCCCCATTAGGAACCCACCTATCTATGATCCCCAACCATTCTTTCGCGGCTGACGAGCATTCTAGTAAACCCGACAAGCCAGAGGAAGCTTGCGGCGTTTTTGGTATCTACGCACCGGGTGAAGATGTCGCCAAGTTGACCTACTTCGGTTTGTATGCTTTGCAGCACCGGGGTCAGGAATCCGCAGGGATTGCCACTTTTGACGGTGAAAAAGTCCACCTGCACAAAGATATGGGACTGGTTTCCCAAGTCTTCAACGAATCGAGTTTAGGTCACTTGCCCGGTAACTTAGCCGTAGGCCACACTCGCTACTCTACTACGGGCTCGTCGCGCGTGGTCAACGCTCAGCCTGTGGTTGTCGAAACTCGTTTGGGAAGTCTGGCTTTAGCACATAACGGGAATCTTGTCAATACAAAACAATTGCGAGAAGAATTGCTGTCTCGGAAGTGCGAGTTTGTCAGCACGACGGATTCAGAGGCGATCGCAGTGGCGATCGGGTCGGAGGTAGACAATGGCAAAGACTGGCTGCAAGCAGCGATCAGTGCCTTTAATATGTGCCAAGGAGCCTTTAGTTTGACGATCGCCACCCCCCAAGGCGTGATGGGAGTCCGCGACCCCCACGGGGTTCGCCCGCTGGTAATTGGCCTCCTCCCCACAACTCCGGTACGGTACGTTTTAGCATCGGAAACTTGCGGCTTGGATATTATCGGTGCTGAATTTTTGCGGGACGTAGAACCGGGGGAATTAGTTTGGATTACAGAGGAAGGTATGGCTTCCTTCCACTGGAGCCAGCAGCAGAAGCGCAAACTTTGCATCTTTGAAATGATCTATTTTGCTCGACCGGACAGCCAAATGGAAGGTGAAAGTTTGTACAGCTACCGACTGCGGATCGGGCGTTTGTTAGCAGCAGAATCTCCGACTGATGCTGATATAGTCATCGGCGTTCCGGATTCTGGAATCCCGGCGGCGATCGGCTTTTCTCAAGCTTCCGGCATTCCTTACGCCGAAGGATTGATTAAAAACCGCTACGTCGGGCGCACTTTTATTCAACCGACTCAGACAATGCGGGAGTCAGGAATCCGCATGAAACTCAACCCTCTCAAAGATGTGTTGGAAGGAAAGCGAGTAATTATTATCGACGATTCGATCGTGCGCGGTACTACCAGCCGCAAAATTGTCAAAGCCTTGCGGGATGCGGGCGCGACCGCAGTTCACATGAGAATTTCCTCGCCGCCGGTGACTCATCCTTGTTTCTACGGGATCGACACGGACAATCAAGATCAGTTGATTGCTGCTACTAAGTCAGTCGCTGAAATCGGCGCCCAAATTGGGGTTGATTCTTTGGCTTTCTTGAGTTGGGATGGAATGCTGAAGGCCACTAACGAAGACCCGATGAGTTTTTGTTCGGCGTGTTTCACTGGGGATTATCCGATCGACGTTCCAGAAGTGGTAAAACGGTCTAAGCTCCTATTAGAAAAAGCTGGAACATAGAAAATCAAAAAGCCAGAAAGCGATCGCCCCTCACTTTCGGCAATTTATGGGTTTTCAAAATTTTCTGGTAAGTCGTTGCCAGAATGTGTGTAGTAATGTTACATTAACTTAGCTGTAGCAATAATTGCAGAATTTGTGAACTATAGTGAACAGTCGCTTGGGTAGAACTTGCGTGAAACCCAAGATTCTGATTGGAGATTTGAGATTTGAGATTTGTCCTTAAATCTAAAATCGCCAATCTAAAATCGATGCGGTCTTCCCTACACTCTCGTTCACAATTCCTGCTCGAAGCGCTGTATGCTACCTGGAGACTGGAGGTATTTCCTCCAGATATCCGCTCTCAGATTGAAGTCGCATTTCGCACGAACAACGGCCACATGAGATTTTTTCAGATAACAGGGTCGATCGCACTAATTTTCCCCATACAAGTATTCCCCAAGCCAACTTGCTTGAGAATCGCGGACGGGCTGTTCATGCGAACTAAAGAACTTTAGAAACCCTTGCAGAGTAAAAATATGGCTCCTTGCAGGTTGAAAGTAACCTCACCCGCAGAGGAATACAACCCCCCGACACGAGTCGGGGAGAGCCAAAAAATTTAGATCTTAGTTTAAGCCCCCAGATTCATCTGTGGAGTGAATCTAAAATCTAAAATCTAAAATCTAAAATCGATTGACTGTTGAAAGAAGGCGGAATGCGGTTTCTCAAGTCAGCTTAAATCGGAAACTTCGTGCAATCAAATACTGTTCTCAATCCCCCGAGCAATCAAGGCTCATCCTCTCGTACAACAGAGTTACCTTTTACTCTTGCTGATATCAAATCAGCCATTCCAGCCCACTGTTTTGAACCCTCGGCATGGAGATCTCTGGCTTACTTCTTTTTAGATCTGGGAATTATCGCAGGTTTGTATGCGATCGCCTACACCGTCGATTCCTGGCTCTTTTACCCAATCTTTTGGTTGATGCAGGGAACGATGTTTTGGGCATTGTTTGTAGTGGGCCACGACTGCGGACACGGTTCATTTTCTAAGAGCAAATGGCTCAACAACCTGATCGGACACCTCTCCCACGCTCCAATTCTCGTCCCCTTCCACGGTTGGCGGATCAGTCACAGAACCCACCACGCGAATACAGGCAGCTTAGATAACGATGAAAGCTGGTATCCCGTGTCGGAGAGCCATTACGAACAAATGCGCTGGTACGAAAAGCTGGGACGCTTCTATTTGATGTTATTTGCCTACCCAATTTATCTGTTTCGCGGATCGGGCGTTCGGGCAGGTTCTCACTTCATGCCCGGTAGCCAGCTTTTCCGTCCCTCCGAAAAATGGGATGTGTTGACGAGTTCCGCATCCTTGGTACTGATGGTAGGCTTTTTAGGCGCCCTAACCTATCAGTTTGGTTGGCTGTTTTTACTCAAGTTCTACTTGGTTCCCTATGTAGTGTTCGTGATGTGGCTGGATTTGGTAACATACCTGCACCACACAGAAGCCGATATTCCTTGGTATCGCGGTAAAGATTGGTATTTCTTGAAAGGTGCATTGTCTACGATCGATCGCGACTACGGAATCATCAATTCCATCCATCACGACATCGGGACTCACGTAGCCCACCACATTTTCTCGACCATGCCGCACTATCACTTGAAGGAAGCAACGGAAGCCATCAAGCCAGTGTTGGGCGATTATTATCGCAAGTCAACCGAGCCAATTTGGAAGAGCTTTATTCGCTCTTACTGGGATTGTCATTTTGTCTCGGATACAGGTTCGGGAGTTTGCTACGAATCGCCTAGCACTCGGCGATCGAATTGAATTATCTCAGATCGGGAGATCGTTCTCAGAAACAGGCTGGATAGCCCGTCCCACAAAAAGTTAGTTTTATTGTGGGATGGGCACGCGAGCCCTATTTGGCCTCGAACTCGTAGGCGAAGCCAGCGCTTGGCGCTTACCTACTTCGTCGATCGTTCGAGATTCGAGGTCAAACCCCTAAAGGGCTAGTTGAGAATAGTCCCCGATGTCACTCAGGTTATAGCAATTTAATGTGAAGAGGACTAAAAGCAAGTTAAACAATCGGCATCAGTTTGACGACAAGAAAAAGCCGTAAAATTAAATTGAGCGACCCCAAGTTATTCGCCACCGGACTGTTGCCTAGTAAGATAATTCATTCAACTCTCCCTATGCCCTTAAGAGGCCAATATCTCTTTGTCGCTTTACCAATAATATTCTCGCGGGGGACAGGCCCCCAGTAATGACTATCGCAGCTCTTGTTGCGGTTATCACCCAACACTAAATAAGACTTAGGAGGCACGGTAACAGGACCGAACTCATAAAATGGAGCCTCTGCAATATACTTTTCCTGGAACGTTTTATTGTTGATATAAACCTGTTCTCTTTTGACTTCCACCTTGTCTCCAGGTAGCCCAATTATTCGATGGATGTAGGCATACTGCAATTTGGGATTGCTAGGCTTTGTCTTATCTGTAGGCAAGTTCGACCAACTATCGCTTGGGTCGGGGATATAAGAGCTACTGACGCAAATACCAGCCCTCTCAGGAGCCATAAACACTATAATATCTCCCCGCTGTGGCTCTTGAAAGCGGTAACTCCACTTGTCTATAATCAAACGATCGTTAATTTGCAGCGTAGGAAGCATCGAGCCAGTTGGAATATAGCGAGCTTCTGCAACATACGTTCTCATTAATGGAGCCAAGTTCACTAGACTTAAAACGAATAACACAATAAAAAAGGCGACGAGCCAACTTGTTGATATTTTTCTCCTGCCAGGTGCAGCAATATAAGCGTGATAAGTGATTAAGCAATAAACAATTATTGAAGCTAGTGGTAAAAGAGACGAAACAATCAAAATTATCAGTAACAATATACCGAGCCAAACTTTCCCAATATATATGTGACCAATTCCTGGGAATAACCTGGAAAGCAACACAGCCAGCCAAGGGTCTTTACTGGTTTTTCTCAATTCTTCAAAGCTGCGATTATTTGCCTTTCTTGCACATCGATGAGCATCAAACAGATTCCAAATATTAACCGGCATAGTAGCCAACAAGAGAACCAAGCCTATTCTTATATCACCCGTAGGGCTAAGGACTAACCATCCTCCAATAGCAATTAATAAAATGTAAGAAATTATCAAAACAATTCCTCGTCTTACATTTCCGGAATATATCTGTCCAATTCCTGGCCAAAACATTGATAAATTTACGGCAAACCAAGGCTCTTTACCGCGCACTGAAGTATTCATAATTACCTGTGTTTATATTAGCATTTCGCCTTTTTGCGATCGCTCTGACATGATATCCTGCTTGAGGAAAAGAATGCGAGATTTAACTGTACAGCAGTCGCTTTCAATTCCGGTTCTAGGGAAATTGGGATTGCGTTTGGCCCTCGAGTGAGAGAAAATGGTCCAGCAGCGGGTTTTTTAACCTCACCTGTAACTAAATGTAAATCGATTAGCGATCGCACCTCAGCCGTACCTTCAGAGGACTGATTCATCCCCATCGACCGCAAATAAAGCACTCGCGGGGATTCTCCTCAGCATCGCGCCGCTGTTTCCAAGTCCTCAACGTCGATGCCACAGCTACCCCTAATTAATTTTCCCCCTCCCCACTCTCCCACTCCCCTTCTCAATCGTTAATTAAGGTTGATTGACCGGACATGATATGATTCGCGGGTTGGGCTTTTTAATAAAATTTTGGAGGAAGTTTTCTTGAATTTCCTAACTTTTCAGGCTAATAGCAGTTACGATCGTCCACGCATCCACCAACAGCAACAGCAGCGTACATAAAAGTAAAATAAGATACATCCAAGGCTGCGACAAAGGGCGGACATCTCTAGTATCAATACCTGTTTTTGCTTCCACCAAAGCCACTAATTTACCAAACCCAGCCACCCGCATGGGCAACAAATAACCTTCACCCGAATGACTCAAAAAATAGTAAACTAAACCTCCTTGACCGGTCGATCGAGGTTTGAGAGCTTTTACCTCAGTCCAAGGTAGGGACCAACCCTTGCGAAAAAAACGCGGAAACCAGTTGGGATATGTGACTTCAATCCCTTCCTCGCTCAAAATTACCCTTTCACTGAGCACGCCGTACAAGCCCGCAGCGCCGACAACAATTGCCGCCCAGAGTGCGGCGGGGGGAACCGGTGCTTTCGTTACTTCCGACAAAAACGGCAACGGAATTGTCAGGGCTGCGTACAAGCTCAACAGCGTGATTCTAATCAGGGGAGAAAGCCGGAATACCGCCGGCTCAAATGCTGGGGCAGAAGATGGGGAAGAGGCAAGAGGTTGTGCTGACATGGCTGAAATTGGAGAAGCTGTTTATTGATATTTTTGCACAGCTTTCGGGCCCGCCAACAAAACTCACAACTGCAAATATGAAAAACCCGACAATATTTGCAGTTGTGAGTTTTGAGCTAAAATTCATTTCAGAAACTTTGATTCTTAAGTTTTGATTTTTTACCGCTTTGCAGGAGTTGGAATTTTGAGCGCGGAGCTATCAATTAACTGACAATTTATAACTCAAAACTCACAACTCTTATTAATCGACGGCGGTTAGTGCCGGTACAGTCAAAGGTTCTGAGATTTCTCGGGATTTGGGGCGGCCGGCTATTGCTGTTCGATCGCCCTGAGCTTCCTGTCGGGATCTGTTACGATTGAGGTTTGAATAGGGGCCTTCGTTAATCTGCAAGCGATCGCAAGGGATTTTATCCGACAAAATTGCACTAGCCATCATCCCGGTGTGAATTTCCAATGCGGAGGTCCGTATCGCTTCAAATACTAAGCGCTGTCCGGGAAAAACTACTCGTTCAAAGTACCAGTTAGGAATGTTGGCGATGCGAGCAATCTGAATTTGACTGGTGGCGTTGACGTAGCAGCACAGAATCTTGCTGTCGCTGTCTAAGGGTACGGGATCAAGAATTTGAGCCATAAATGGTGAGGGAGCCTTGCCTAAAAGTTTTAGTTATCTTATTAGGCTAACACTAGGCGATCCCACCTACTGTAAAGCGGACTACCAACTACCTAATACATTAGAGACCGATCGCACCCAAGTTTTTATTTAATCGGATAAATATCTGTTTTTTGACTCCCAGCTTGGATCTTGGGTCAATATACGCTGTATTTGCTTAAAAATTAGCTTTTTTCTGCTGCTGTCGCCCATCGACACCAACAAGCTCGGCCTTGAGCCAAATAGAAAAATTTAAGAATATTTAATGTCAAATTGCGAAAATTAGAGAGATTGTAAAGTTATATTAAAAGAATATTAACATAGCGGAAAAAGTTCCAGTTTAGGATATGGCAATCATGGAAAGCCGAGAAAACCGAGTCCTGTACGTTCGCCTCCCTTGCAATCCGATTTTCCCGATCGGAGTTGTGTATCTTTCGGATCACGTACACAAGCTGTTTCCCGATGTCGAACAGCGCATTTTCGATTTAGGCGCGGTGCCCCCCCTGGATTTCGCTAAAGCTTTGGATGCCAGCATAGACGAGTTTAAGCCGACGCTGCTAGTTTTCTCTTGGCGGGACATTCAAATTTACGCCCCCGTGGGCGGCCGGGGCGGCAACCCGCTGCAAAATGCCTTCGAGTTTTACTACGCCAAAAATCTGCTGATCAAGTTCCGGGGAGCACTCGGAGGACTGCGTTTAGCCGCGTCTTACTACACCGAACTCTGGCGCAATTTGGGACTGATTAAGCGCGGATTGAAGCGGGCCCGGAAATACCGCCCCGAAGCTCGTGCAGTGGTCGGCGGCGGTGCTGTGAGCGTGTTTTACGAGCAGTTGGGCCGCAGTTTGCCGGCGGGAACTGTGGTTTCGGTGGGGGAAGGCGAAGCTTTGCTGGAGAAGTTGATTAAGGGCGAAGATTTGGCCGAGGAAAGATGTTATGTGGTGGGAGAAACCGTGCCGCGGGAGAGGCTAATTCACGAAAAGCCAGCCAACATCGAGAAAACAGCCTGTAATTATAACTACATCGAAACGATTTGGCCGGAATTTTCCTATTATCTACAGGATATGGACTTCTACGTCGGAGTCCAAACCAAGCGCGGCTGTCCTCATAATTGCTGTTACTGCATTTATACGGTGATTGAAGGGAAACAAGTGCGGATCAATCCGGCGGATGAGGTGGTGGCGGAGATTCGGCAATTGTACGATCGAGGTATCCGCAATTTCTGGTTTACCGACGCTCAATTTATCCCGGCACGCAAATTCATCGATGATGCAGTTGAATTATTGCAAAAAATCATCGCCGCCGGTATGGACGACATACACTGGGCCGCTTACATCCGTGCGGATAATCTCACACCCGAGTTGTGCGATTTGATGGTAAAAACGGGGATGAATTACTTTGAAATCGGCATCACCAGCGGTTCCCAGGAACTGGTTCGCAAAATGCGGATGGGCTACAACTTGCGAGTAGTTTTGGAAAATTGTCGCGATTTAAAAGCAGCCGGTTACAACGATGTGGTTTCCGTGAATTACTCGTTTAACGTCATTGACGAAACCTTTGAAACCATCCGGCAAACTATTGCTTATCACCGAGAACTAGAGCGGATTTTCGGAGCTGATAAAGTAGAACCCGCTATTTTCTTTATCGGGTTGCAGCCGCACACTATTTTAGAAGAATACGCCTTTAAAAAGGATATTCTGCAACCGGGTTACGATCCGATGAGTTTGATGCCTTGGACAGCGCGCAAACTGCTGTGGAATCCCGAGCCTTTGGGTTCGTTTTTCGGACAAATTTGTTTAGAAGCTTGGCAGCGGAATTCCAATGATTTCGGCCGCGAAGTGATGGCAATTTTGGAGGAAAAACTCGGCTGTGCCGATTTGGAAGAAGCTTTATCTGCGCCGGTGGAAATCAAAGACAAACAGTTGGCAGCCGTTAATTAATTAGCAGGTTCGCCGTCAGGACGACCGTCCTTTTAAAAAGGGGAAATGGGAGAAAAAATGTATTTTCTGTTTCCCTTTTTATTATTCAATAAATAGGTAAGCGCAAATAAACATTACCGTGTAATATCAATTCCGGCAGTAAGGCCGGAATGATATCAAATCCGCGCCCAGAAAGTCGGGCGTAAAGTCTCATCAAGCTGCCAACAAATAATTCGCGCAATTTTCATTTTTTTGACCCATCCTTCTACAGTCATTAGTCATTAGTCATCAGTCATTAGTCATCAGTCATTAGTCAACAGTCAACAAGCAGCGACGGTGCAACCGGAATTGATATAACAGAGTCGGTTCGCGATCGCATGGGAGCGCTTATTCCCGGTTTCTAGGAAAATACAAGGTTTAGTAACGAGAAATATATGAAGAAACCGGGTCGATCGGCTCAGCGTACACAAGCAATAATATCGTACAATTGTCATAAATGCAAGAGTTTGCTTTCCTGCGATCGCATTGACATACTTATGTATTTTCACTGGTGTAGGGTGCTCCGCGAGCACCTTACTTAAACCTAGGATTTACCGTGCTCCCTGCGCCTCTGACCTCTGACATTAAATATTATTAATATCCAGCAAAGATCGCTTAAGATGTAATTATATAGTTAAAACCAGGAGTGACAAGATGTTTTATAAAAATAGAGTTAAGGGCATTAAAGGAGTAGGTCTAGTTATGGCTGGCATTAGTGCGATTCCCTACCCTTCGGGAACCCCTGCGGGGAACGGGATAGCTTCGCTTCACGGCTTTTTGACAGCCTCAGCAGAAGCAGCTGCACTAAATCAACCGATTGCTAAAGTTCGGGCGATCGCACCGAACAGTTTGCGGAATTATCAACCGCTGCAAATTGCTCAAGTTGAGGGATGCCCGAGGGCCCAAATGGTGCAATCTTTCGCAACTCCCAACTTTTCTATATACATTTGCAAAACCGAAGAAGGCGATATTTTTTACCGAGGCCTCAGCAAAATAAATGGCACTCAAATCAATGTAATGCAAGTAACTACAGGTGACGATGGAACTTATGAAGCGACTAACGGCAATATTATCTATTCGATTAACCCCCAACGCCTGCAAGTCCGGCAGAATGGTAAGGTAATTTTGACCGAAGCTGTCATCAAGTAGCACTCACTGTTATTCAACGATCGCTCTGATTAATTCAGGGTACATTTTATTAGCTGAACTCAAACAAATTGCAGATTCTTTCAAATTTAGGCATAATTATAAGAATAAAAGTCTGTATTATCAAAAAAGCTATCGGATTATGCCTTACAGTCAATTCACAATTACTAGAGCTAAAAAAGACTTTCAGTTAACTATCGTGGAGGGAACTCGGTTTTTTCCGGAGGTAGAATCAATTAATCCCAGTCCGAGATTGAGTAGCGAATTAGAAGATTTGCCTTGGACGATCGCAGTTGGTTCAGAAAAAGCCAGATCGGAAGCCATTGTCTACCCAGTTTTGCAAGAAGTCCGGCGCTTGATGAACCGCCAAATCAGTTTATTTTCGGGACGGGAATTCAATGTTGACCTCAGTTGCGATCTCACCGGATACGTCGATTTTTTAATTGGCCGATCGCCCGAACAGCTTACCGTAGAAGCACCCGCGATCGTAGTTGTGGAAGCAAAAAAAGCCGATCTGAACGAAGGTATCGGTCAATGTATTGCTGAAATGGTAGCGGCACAGCGCTTTAACGAAGCAGCAGAACACCCGATCGCCACTATTTACGGTTGTATCAGCAGCGGCACTCAATGGCGTTTTCTCAAGCTTTCAGGAACAACAGTGACGATCGACCTTACCGATTATCCGCTGCTTCCGGTGGAAACCATTTTAGGATTCTTGGTGTGGATGGTTCAACAAGATTAGCTAGATTTAACTGATTCAGTAAAAAATAGGATTTCCCACGAAACCCAAAGTTTTTAGAACTTGCTTGAAAACCTCGCTGTCAACTGTCAACTGTCAACTGTTTGTTCAAATATCTTTCAATTAGGACGATCGCCACAATATCGTCCACTGGTCTCGGGGGCGTCCGCATGGACTGGGGAATCAAGCAAGAAAGTCCCGTCGCAGGATACATTTGCCAGTAGCGTTCCCTCGCTTCTAAACTGCTGTACCTCTCGTCAACCCGAACAATTTTGATCGAAGGCGACAAACTCTGCGTCAGTTTTTGTTTCCAACTCTTAGAAGTCGTTTGATCCCCGAGTACCAATAACTCAATCGAAAACTGTTCGCACAGAGATTCAATAGTAGATATAGCTGCTTGCGACGGCACAACTTGATGGTAGCAAACGTTCTTATCTCTACCCATTACGGCGATGCCGCACTTGTCTTTACCGGGATCGAAACCTAAAATCATAGTAAGTTACCAATTACCAATTACCACATTTAATTGTTAATTTTCGCCTCCGCCTTGAATCTGTTGTCCGGTGCGGAAAACAACGGCTCCGTTTTCACGAGCAACTAAATCTATTTTAAGCGGGCCGGCAATGTAAGTGACATCTGCGGCGATCGCCTGAACATCGAGCGGTTTATCGTACTGCTGCAACCGCTCGATAAAATCAGCTAAAGTTTCAACCCGATTGTCTGCCACTTGGACTCTACCGCCGACAACGCCGATCAGGCGAGCGCGAAATTGACAAGCTTCTATCAATTGCAGCAACTGCTGCCGCACCTGTTCGTCCGTCAAAGTCACCGGATCGACAGCAACCCCTGCAATCACATCTCCAGCGCGGAACACAACTCGATTGATTTCTGCTTCTGCAAATACCTTAATTAGCTTTTCTTCCCGCAGGTAATTAGCACCGGCGACAATTCGCACCACGTAGTCTTGACCGTCTTTAATCTGACTAATTAGTTGATCGATTTCTGCTTTAGTAATTTGAATAACCTGGTCCCTAACCTTGGTATTTTCCGGCTGCATCAGTCCGACGGTGGTTTTATTTGCTTCTCGCAAAAGTAGATCGATCGCGCGGCTTGCCATACCGGGTTCGACAATGCGAACGACGCCAGCAGCTAAAATTTGACCGCGCCTGATGGCAACTGTACCCTCGCGGATTGCCTGAAAGTCCCGTTCCAAAACTTGCACTTGCTGCTGCAATAAAGTTTGTTGCTGTTCGATTTGAGCTTGTTGCTGTGCCAAGGTTTCTAAGAGTGCTTCCCTCTCGGCAATTACTTTGTCGCGCTCGACAATTATTCGATCGCGCTCGGCGAGATTTTGCACCCGCTGGGCAATTTCCTTGTCTCGCTGGGCAATTAGTTCGTTGCGATCGACAATTTCCTTGTCCCGCTGGGCAATTTCTGCGTCTCGCTTGGCAATTTCTCGATCGCGCTGGGCAATTTGAGTTTTTACCTGCTCTCGCTGCTCGATTAACTGTTGCCGTTCCTCTTGCAGTTGAGCGATTTCCGATCCTAAAGTTGTTTTTTGAGCAGAAACTGTTTTCAATTGGTTCTGGGTGCGATCGAGCTGAGCTTTTGTAGTCGATCGGGCCGTTTCAACCAGTTTCAATTGTTCTTCGGTGCGGGATTTAGCCGCTTCCACACTGCTGAGCTGTTCTTCTGTCTGAGATTTAGCCGCTTCTACCTGACTTAACTGCTGTTCAGTTTTAGACTTGGCTGCTTGCACGCTGTTAAGCTGGGCCCGCAGCGAGTTTAATTTGGTTTGCGTCCGAGCTTGCTCGGCATTAGCGGCTTGGAGGGATTGATTAATTTGCTCTAAATTGGCTCTAGCTTGCGCTTGAGCGGCCAAAGCTTGAGCTAATTCAGTTTCAACTCGATTTTTTTCTTGAGTGGCTTGGTTGATTTCTCTGCGGGCGTTGTTGAGCCTTTTTTGAATCTCGTCTATTCTAAAAACTCCCGTTCGCAGCGGCTTGCTAGTAGCAAACAAAATGCCCAGAGTCAGTGCTGACAAGATGCTGCCGGCCATAACTGTCACAACAACAGCAGTATCGCGGGGGCGAAGCTTGAACAAACTCAACCTTGCCTTGCCGACTTTCGTCCCAAGGCGATCGCTGACAGTGGCGATCACACCCCCCAACACTAAAATTACAAATACCAGGATGTATCCAGCAGTCATTCCGATTTTAGATTTTGGATTTTGGATTTTGGATTGAATCTAAAATCCAAAATCCAAAATCCGATACTTTCTCGGCATCAAGTGAATTGCTGGCTTAAAGCCACCGGGTTGTGGACTGTGATCTTTTTCTTGTGGATCGAGATCATTGTTTCTTGCCTGAGATCCCCGAGCAAACGAGTCACCGTTACCCGCGTCGAGCCGATCGCTTCGGCGATCGCCTGGTGGGACAGCTTCAAATCAATCGTAATCCCCTCTGTACCGGGTACGCCAAAGTCCCGGCACAGAATCAGCAAAAAGCTGACGAGTCTCGAACCCATATCTCGGTGAGCCAGCGTTTCGATCATCATCTCGGTTTGCAAAATCCGAGACGACAGCCCCCGCAGCATCACCATCGACAGTTCTGGGTCTTCCTTGAGCGCTTTCTCGACTTGTTCGATCGGCAACGAGATCAATTCCACCGGCGTAAAGGCTACCGCGTGGTAAAACCTGTCCGATCGGTGTCCCGTAATCAGAGACAGCACCCCAAATACGCTATTTTCGCGTAGGAGGGCGACTGTAATTTCTTCCCCTGCTTCGTAAACCCTGGAGAGCTTCACAGCACCTCTAATGAGAACGTAGACGCGCTCAGCCGGGTCTCCAGGGAAAAAAATTGTCTTGCCCCGTTCAAAGGTTTCCACAATGGGTGGAAACGCCCCGCCGCTGATTTGGCGGAACACGGCTGCTAGCGGTCTATCATGCGTCACGACTAGATCCTTTGTACTAATCAATACTTTATAACTTGTCAATTAACCTTATTGAGTAAATATACAGTCCCACCTCCAATATCCTGGGATTCTGTTACTTCCATCTAATATTAAGGTAAACACACGCTGTATGATTAAATCTAGCCCTTCTCTTAACTTTTTCAATTCCGCCCCCATGTAGCTCCACAGCCAAATTAATATCAATTGTGTCTCAATTGTGTCTCAGTTGTGTCTCAGTTGTGTCTCAATCAGTTAAATCTGAATCAGTTGTGTCTAAACTGGCGGGGTTGTCGCATAGAGCCAATGAGAACGGTGCTAGTTGCTTCTAGAAGAAATACAGATGATAGATTTGACCGGAAAAAATGCTCTTGTTACGGGCATTGCCAACAATCGCTCGATCGCCTGGGGCATCGCTCAGCAGCTTCACAAAGCAGGGGCCAATCTCGGCATAACTTTTTTGAAGGACGAGAAAGGCAAGCACGAGCGCAAAGTCGCTGAACTGGTGGAACCGCTCAATCCCAGTCTGTATTTGCCCTGCAATGTCCAAGACGAGAGCGAAATTGAGTCTACTTTTCAAACCATCGCCGACAAGTGGGGCAAGTTAGATATCCTGATCCACTGTCTGGCTTTTGCCGGCAAGGACGAGCTGTCGGGAGATTTCACCAACACCTCGCGCCAAGGTTTCTCCAATGCTTTAGATATCAGCGCTTACTCGCTGGTGCGGCTTTGTGCTGCTGCTAAACCGCTGATGGCCGAGGGTGGCAGTATTGTGACCCTGACTTATTTGGGCGGCGTCCGGGTAGTTCCTAATTATAATGTGATGGGAATTGCTAAGGCGGCTTTGGAAATGAATGTTCGCTATCTGGCTGCTGAACTGGGCCCGTTAAATATTCGGGTAAATGCGATTTCTTCTGGCCCGATTCGGACTCTGGCTTCCTCAGCAGTTGGCGGTATTCTGGACATGATCCACCACGTTGAGGAAGTGGCGCCGCTGCGGCGGACGGTGACTCAGCAGGAAGTGGGAAATGCAGCGGCTTTTCTGTGCAGCAATCTCGCTAGCGGGATTACGGGTCAAGTTTTGTATGTCGATGCCGGTTACGAAATCATGGGAATGTAACAGTTGTCGAGAATTTTGAGTTATGTAGGGGCCGGTTGAGACAATAAACTTTAACTATAACAAGTAAGTTTTATGCAAAAGCCGCCCCTTTCGAGAGTTTTGAGTTTTGCACAATTCTCTTAACAAAACACTTGAGAATTAGCGCCGATCGAGCTGTAATCTTCAATTACTAATTATCAATAACTTATGAATGACCCATTGCGAATTATGGAGATAATAGATCGCCCTTCTGGGCCTCCTGCAAGTTCAGTTCAACCAGCTAGGGCCGCCTTGGTGAAACGCACGACACTGGAAACCGATGTCACGGCCAGCCTCAATCTCGACGGTGTGGGAACTTGCAAGGCGTCTACGGGGATTCCGTTTTTAGACCATATGTTGCACCAGATTGCTTCTCACGGATTGATCGATTTGGACGTGCAGGCGATCGGGGATTTGGAGATTGACGACCACCACACGAACGAAGATGTGGGGATTACCTTAGGCCAAGCGCTAGCAAAAGCTGTCGGGGATCGATCGGGCATTTCTCGCTTCGGACATTTCATCGCACCTTTGGATGAAGCTTTAATAGAAGTAGCGCTAGACTTTTCGGGACGGCCTCACTTGAGCTACAATTTGCAGATTCCCAACCAGCGGATCGGCACTTACGATACCGAATTAGTGAGAGAGTTTTTTTCGGCGGTGGTGAACCACTGTCAAATGACGCTCCATATTCGACAGTTGCAGGGGGGAAATTCTCATCACATTGTGGAAGCGGCGTTTAAAGCATTTGCGCGGGCGATGCGGATGGCCGTGGAAATCGACCCGCGCCGCGCTACTGGGATTCCGAGTTCTAAAGGAGTTTTGTAGTATGTGGTTTGTAGTAGCGTTTGGGCGCTACTACGAATTACCCTCCTTTCCTACAAATCAAAACCGCTGTAAGTAGAGATGCACGAAAAAACCACAATATCTTGTAGGGGCGGGTTTAGCCAGGATCTATGATATAAGCAAGTTTATGAATGCTCTCACCCGCCCGACCCATGTAATGTTTATTTGCACCTCCCTACTTATTTAAAATATATCTGCAAGTAAAATTAAAGTCTTAGTTATGCCAACAGGGAAAGTTGCTCAAATATTTCTCGCCCTTGGACTCGATCGCCTTTAATTATCTGGTAAAGATATTGACCTATAGCCTCTCCCAATAATACCGGAACTGCATTCCCAATTTGCCGATATTTAGAAGCAGTTGAGCCAGAAAAAACCCAGTCGTCTGGAAACGTCTGAATTCGCGCGCACTCCCTTACACTCAAAGGACGCAATTCATCGGGATGACACATATCTGTAGCCTTTTGATGGGGACTCGTTGTGACAGTAGGCGACGGTTTATCCCATGCCAAGCGCCGATAAAAACCAACTTTACCGCCTTCAGATTTATAAGCCCCTCCCATTGCTTCTTGCTGTAATTCGCTGGGTAGATACCTCCAGTTTTGACCTGCTGTTAACAGACGCAGATACTTGAGGCGACTTTCTGAGTAGGGGACAAATTCTGGCTGAGAATCTACTAAATCCTTTAAGCCCTCTCTAAGGGTCAGCCATGTGGGTTGTTTATCAGTACCTTTCTGACTGTGATTTGGCAGCGGCAAAGTAACTGAATCATCACCTTTATAACCAATAAAAATTACTCTTTCTCTAACTTGAGGAACCCCGTAATCCGCAGTATTGAGCAAATCGTACACAACTTCATAACCAATGCGTTTCATCTCTGCCAAAATCACTTGTAAAGCTGCACCTGGCATCTCATCAGGTTCTAATTGCGGGAAACCTAAACCTCTGCGAGCGTGAGGTCGGTGTCGAATCGGAGCTGACAGCAACCCCTTAACATTTTCCATGATAAAAAAGCGCGGTTTGATTTCGTCAACAATGCGTATGAACTCCATAAATAAGCTGCCGCGCGGATCGCCTACAGACCCGCGTTTTCCGGCTGTGCTGAAGGATTGGCACGGCGGGCCACCAGTCACTAAATCTACTCGATCCGCACGCAAAGGTCTATCTAAACCTAAGATTTTTCCGCCTTCTTCTAATAGAGTTTTGGCGCTGACTTCGCAAATATCTCTCGGTACAGCACATGGGGATAAATGAGGACGATTTAGAGAGATAGTTTTGGTAGCATCAGGTTCTATTTCTACTAAACTTACTGTCTGAATTCCTGCTTTTTCTAGACCTAAATCTAAACCGTATGCTCCAGCAAAGAGGCTAATAGTTATCGGTTTGTTGTTAATCATAGGTTTTAGCCTCAAGAACAGGTTGGATAATTTCTCAAAATAAATTTTATGAGAACTTCTTTTAATGAACCGCAGAGGGCGCAGAGGACGCAGAGGAAGAAAAGAGAGAGAATATAAGAGAACATAGGACTTACGCAGAACCTCTATATGTAGGGTGCGCAGCGCGCACCTTAGCGCTAAAATCTAAAATCGGAATTCCCACTCCATCTATCCAAACTTTGTCAAGAATCGGAAAGCATCCAGTACGTGACTCGCGCAAACGTAAGGCGAAGTATTGTAAAAAGCTTGCCAAGCCGCCGCTTTATCTTCGTCGTATTTATCGGCTCTTTCCGGGTATTTTCCTTGCCAATTCAGGCGCACTGCGTGACCGACCAACACATCTAAAACGATGTATTCTTCTACTTGCAATTCTGGGTTGCGCTGGGCAATTGCCGCCAACTCCATCAGCGCCTCAATATTGACTTGTCGGTATTCGGGCGCCACAATTTTATTCAGCAAATGCTCGATTTGTAGCGCAAAATTCTTTTCCCCGGGCGTCATTTCCGATAAAATGATATGGCTGTCTAACCGATTGCGCCGCTCTAATTTGTCGCCAATTATCAAGCCTTTGCAGTGCCGCAGCAGTCCCCACACACTCGGATAAAAATCCTTCGGTACGCGATTAACTCCCCCTTCCATCTGCCGCTTCCGGCGCCATCCTCCTGCAGGCATTGTTGGTTCTTCGGAAACTGGCGCTACTACCCATTCAATATCTTTTTCCGGCTGTTTGACGCGCAGGGATTCTTGCTGTTTGAGGATTTGATTCATTTCCTCGTATTCTGCCAACACTTGGCGCAGGCGATTTTTGATTTCAAAGGGACTTAGCTGCATTAAATATTCGTAAGCTTCATTTTGCGTAACTCCCAACTCGCGGGCTAATTCGCTTGTTAAGAGCAAAATAAAGTAGCTAACTCTCAGCGTCAGCAGCCCTTTAAATAACTGCGGTTCGGCTTTAATTAGCAAGCCTAGGTAGATGAGAACTTCTTGAGTTAGAACTCGATCCCGAACGTCTTCTCCGCAGAATTGGCGAATTTTGTCCATCACTTCCGTGTAAGAACCCGGTCTCGAAATTATCGAATCTTCGCTGTAAGCTTTCCCCACAGCAATCTGTTTTTGCCGCACCAAAATGTCTGTCACCGCATCGGATAAGCTGATATCAACCTTGTCCAGCAAACCTGCGGCATGGCGGATGACTGCCCATTGGATTTTTGATTGCGAACTTTCTCCAGCTTTTGTATAAACTTCGTTGAGCAAATCCACAACTTGTACTGTTTCTTCCGCACCTCCAAATCCTGTATCAAAACTCAACCCTTTGAGGCGAATTAGCGTGTGCAGCAACTCAATTTGTTCGTACAAGTTTTCTGAACCGCGCAGGCTGGTGAGCAATAACTGAGTATTAGTTTCAAGCTCTAATTTAAATTCTTGCGTGTGACCCAATGACCAAGTTTTTTCAGGATTGTAAGCCAGATAGCTGCGCGTTTCTACTGCACCTGTCACTGGAGATTCGGTAAATTCAAAATCGTGCATGAAATCAATTCTCTCCGTACCAGCAGTCAGCATTAACTGCTTGAGATTTCCGAGTTTAACTGGCGTGTTGTTGCAGTGTCCGTCCCGGAGTTCCTTCATTAATTCTAACAACGCTTCCCGGCCTGTTTCCAGCATCGCGTGAGTCAGCATCAGCGTTACCGTAGGGCGTCCCAACTGATACCAGTGGCGGTGAATGTGAGCTATTTCGCTTTTGATTTTAGCTACTAGGAAATGGTAATCTAGAGTTAGGTAAAATTCTTGTCTGTCCAAAAATGAGGGGAGAAATACGATCGCCTCATCGCGAATTTTAAACACCCGAGAAGTTGTTAAACTCCGCAGACGCCGCACGGGGCGGCCGGTTAAACCTAATGGGTCGTTGCGTCCAATTTGCGTGTAAATAGCTGATAATTCTTTTGTCTGGCGGACTTGAATTGGTTCTACCTGTTTTGGGGTTTGCGCCGCAATGCCGTTGGTGGCTAATTCTGCTTGCAAATCTTCGTCTTCCGCTAACAGTGCAATTTGCACTAAAGGTTCTCTGTGCGGGCCCACTGACAAATGCCTTCCCAGAGGGTCGATATCGCCCACTGCGATTAATCCTTCATTTAGCAATTGACCGAGAAAATACAGACTTTGCGCCCAAACTAGGGGAATATTTTCATTGGGCAAGCGCTGCTGGCTGCGGGGATTTAGCTTTTCTGCTTCTATATTTTCGGCGGGGACGTAGTACAATTCGGGTAGCAGCGGCAAACCAGAGCGATCGACTGCTAGAGATTCCAAACGCTGCTGGTACTCTTGCACTTGGGCTTGATTTCCCTGAAATATGCCGTCCAAGAACAAATAAGTAAAAAATAGCGGCCACTCGCATTCAATGTGCTCGAACTGCCTTAATTCTGTGGGTTCGTAGTGCAGGCGGTCCGCATCTTCCAAAACTGTTTGGTGTCCGTCCCGCAGAAACCGCTTGCAGCCGTAATTTCCTTGCAATTTGTCAATAATCTTATTCCGAGTCCGTTCTATTAATTCTCGGTCTTCAACAGCAAAAGCCGGAAAACTAATCACGCTCAATAAAGCGGCATCTACTTCTTTTGAACTAGATTCGCGAGGCAAAAGCGATTCCAAAGTTATGCGGCTTCTGGCAATTTCGTCTGGCAAAACGTGAATAACTGATGCTTGAGAGCCTTTAATCCCGAACAAATCCAACCCATTTATTGCTTCCAGCGCTGCTTTTGCCATGCCAACTGAACTGGCGTTCAATTCTGCATTGCCGCGATTGATTTTATGGCCTCTTTCCCAAATTCCGTAATCCGGGGTGCGGTAGGCTCTACCGATGTAGTAAACTAAATTTTGCACGAAATTGACTTCATCTATTGTAAAAATTACGTGCAACCCGGAAGCCGTCATTTGAGCAAGAATTAACAAGTATATAGATGTAGCGTCTAACTGTAAATGTCCCCACTTGTCATCACCGACAACTATACTTCCAGTTTGAGTATTGTATTTAGCGTGCAGGGCATCTAGCGGCGACTGAGTATTTTTAAAACTTTCTACTTTGCTCGATTGCTGCATCTGAGCAAACAGCAAGCCGCGCATGAGTTTGACTGTGCTGTGTTCGAGTTCAAATGTTCGTCCCCGATCGCCATCAATTTTGCGGTAAGCTAACCCCAAACCCCAAACTGCTAGAATGCTGTACACGTTGTCGCGCACCCAGGCATCGGTGTAGTCGCCGTGAGCGTTAACGGCGGTACTCGCCGGCAGCAAACCGGTAATTGGGTTCTGGCGCTTGAGGATGATGGTTTTGATTTGCTGGTAGTAATAATCTAACCTGCTTTGCCGCTGGGTTGTTGCGATCGCCATTTCGTTTTCCTTCTTTTTCCTGATGCGCGCAGAATTGCGGTGAATAGACTTTTAAATATATCCGATATGAGATCATTTTTCAAGTTCTGCAAACACAAAAAGGTAATTGCCATGTCTAGCCGCCACAAAAATAACAACAGCGTTCCTTTCGTGAAAGTTGTCTACTCTAGAGTGAAGATTAATGGTAAAATTGAACTCGTACCGATGGAATGGTACGCCGACGGCTCTGTTAAAAAAATCGAACACTAAGGCTCGATCGCACTTTACACGAAAACTCTAAGAGATTAGCAGGCCGCGTACCCCAAACCCCGTTTCTGGTCCGCGGAATGATGACTTAACAGAATTGGGGTGGTAAAAATCGGTTTTTTTCGTCCAAGACTGGTCTAGCATTGCTCCCCAATCTAAGCTAATGTAAATAACTAAATGTGTAGCAATATTAAACAAAAAAAGATGGAGCGATCGCGCCCGCAATTTTCAGTGCTGGGACTACCAGTTCACATATTAGATGATTATGCAGGTTGGCTGATAGAGCGCCTGCATCAAGGGTTAGGAAGTCACGTCGTGACGCTGAATGCTGAAATGGCGATGCAAGCCGAGCAAAATCCTGATTTAGCAGATGTAATCCGAAAAGCGGAACTGGTGATCCCCGACGGTTCGGGAGTGGTGATGTACTTGCGAATGCGCGGCAAATCGGTGCAGCGGTATCCGGGGATTGAATTAGCAGAATCCCTGCTACAAGAAGCCGGAAAATTGCCGGATTCGGAACCACTATTTTTCTTTGGAGGTTCCCCGGGAGTGGCGGCTGCGGCGGCGAAAACTTGGCAGCAAAAGGTTAAGGGATTGTCGATTGCTTCTCAACACGGCTATGTTTCCGCCGAGGAAGAAAAAGAATTCTGTGAAAGCCTCAAAAAAATGCAGCCAAAACAGATTTTTGTAGGCTTAGGAGTGCCGCGCCAAGAATTTTGGATTGCCAAACACCAACACCTTTGCCCTCAGTCAATTTGGGTGGGAGTAGGCGGCAGTTTCGATATTTGGGCGGGAACAAAAACCCGGGCGCCGGCTTGGTTTTGCAACAATCATTTAGAATGGCTGTACCGGCTTTATCAAGAACCTTGGCGGTGGCGCAGGATGTTAGCTTTGCCCCAATTTGCATTGAGAGCTTTGGGGGATTTTCGAGGGTAAAAGCGGCCACAATAAAATAGGTTTGTATAGCCTTTCTCAGTAACATGAGGTACTATCTGGCCCACGGGCATAGGGCATAGGCCTCCGTGGGCATAGGGCATACCTCACCACGCGATCGAACCGCTATAGTGAGGACTAAATTTCTCATAAAATTCGCTCGGAGTTCAGTCCTCACTAGGAACCAATTGCCATTAGACAATATCAGGAGAATCGATCGCCTTAGCCCGATTAATTGCTAGCAATGTCTGGTAAATCAAAGCCGAAATCTCAGCGCGGGTAATGTCCGGCAGCGGCGATCGCCGATCGCGCGCCGGATAGTTTACCACAATAATCAAATCAGTTGCTGTGGCGATCGCACTCACAGCAAAATTAGGAATCACAGATCGATCGCTGTAAACTTTCAAAGAATCAGGATTGACGCCCTTAAGTTCCACACCGTTAACCAAAGACACGATCGCCTCACTCTTAGTCAAATTCTGATTCGGGCCGAACTTCAACCCCGGAAACCCCGACAAAAACCACCCCCGATAAGCCCGTTCGATCGCACTCGTATGCCGAGGGTCAACCCTGTATAGTTTCTTGCCTGACTTTGCAGCCACATATTCAAGTTTTTGGGTTAACGCATACCAACTAGCATCGGCAATGGAACGATAAAGCGATCGTCCGCTTTTGACAGCAGCAATTCGTCGCGGCCACGCTGCAAAATCACTCCCAGACTTTCATCGGGAACTCCAATCCCTTGATAGTTTTGGAGAGTCTCGGAGGTGGGTTTGCTTGGTTGTACCATCAGAAATGCTTTTGTTTAATTTTAATCCAGTCTTACTATATTCTCAAGAACAGGCAGGATGCCTGTTCCACAAAAACTGAATTTTCTTCTTGTGGGCCGTTGCTCCTAGCCCGCCCGTAAAAGGCTTATTAACAATGATTCAGCAAATCCCTCAAATAAACACGCTAGGATTAACATTAAAAAATTCTCCTAGCGCCTTAGCTTGCGCCTTGCTAATCGCCCGTTTCCCATTAACCACCTCAGAGACTACTCCTTTGGAACCAATCACGCCCACTAAATCGGCTTGTTTGAGTTCGCGAACTTCCATGAAATGCAATAGAACATCCCGGGGAGTCACTTCTGGATCTGGGTAATATTTTGATTCGTATTCTTCGATCAACAGCCCCCAGAGACTCAGTAAAGTTTCTTCCTCTACTGTTAATTCTTCCTTAGACATCAGAAAATCGACTTCTGCGAGGGCAAGATCATTATCTTCTTCGTTCAGGATTGGCTTAGGCTGAGATTTAGCCAGCAGTTGACCGTAAACTGTTTTTTCAATTGTGATGTTCATTGCTCATTCCTTTGCTTGGCTACTTAGACATGGTTCTCAAGTAGAAGGTGGGTGTTTGTTTCTCGGTATCATGATTTTGACGTTTGGAGTAAATGTTTTTGATTGATTGAATAGATCGGGGAATCTGTAATGTTTTTCCGATAATTTTAGTGGGAGTTAACCTATTTTATTTTTAACTTCATCTTCATCATTCCACTTGATTTTGTCATATTCGGTATGGGTTAAAAAAAAATTAAAATATATAACTTTGGCGGTATAGTTGATTTTTACGATTAATCTATACTGATTGCCTTTAATATTAAATATGGTAGATCCACAGACTCGATCGACCGATGTGGAATATCCCTGTCGAATCTCTTCTAGTGATTCCCAATCGTTGTCTTTGATGGCCTTGCGCCAGACTGCGATCGCAGCCTTGGCATCGTCGGAGTAGGATTCGATCGCACTCTCCAGATTTTTCTTGGAAATTAGTCTCATTCGAGTACGGTTTTTTACACGATACCTCTATGCTCTCACAATGAGAACTTTGTGTCAAGTCTCTACTCTAATTTTTCCTAAAGAGCCTTTTGCCCGATCGCGCCCCCTTTGACATTTGAACAAATTTGGTTTACGCTTAGCCGGTTGCGATCGCCAATGGTAAGATCGGCACAAGCTAAATATTTTTTTTAAGCGCACAGGCGCAAAGTAATTTCATGGTATACTCTGGAACTGTTTGCTGGCTTCGCTCCACTGCCCGGATTACGATCGGGGCGATCGCAGCTTTTACCCTGTTGCAACCGCTCCAAGTCCAAGCACAACAACCTTCTGGGCCAGAGAACCAACTGCAAGTCGAACCCGCGGACGACCCCACAGACCCCAACAATCTCCGCCCTCTGACGCAAGACAGCAGCCTGCTGAGTGTCCAGGGAGGTCAGCGTTTGATGACAGAAGCCAGCAGTGCTATTTCCGATCAGAATTACGCACTCGCTACTCAAAAGCTCCAAGAATCCCGCCAAATTTTCAATCAACTGTCCAACTTTTACCAACAACTGGGGAGCAGTTTTGCCGGAATTGACATCCGCTTGGCCGAAAGCCACCGCACCAAAGCTGTAGAAACAGCCCAAATGCGCGACGAAGCTACCTACCGACTGGCGTTGGTACACCGGGCACAAAATAAACCCGAACTGGCTGTGCCCCTGCTGATTCAGATTATTCGATCGCAGCAGCCAACTCGCGACTTGGGCAAGAAAGCTTACCAGCAGTTACTGGAATTGGGTTTTGTGGATGCGCCCTATCCCCGGCCCGCCAGCGCTCAACCGCGATCGTCTAACAAATAGTTCCACTAAAATCTAAATTACAGCCGTTTATCACAGACACAGAAACCAATGGTTACACCGTCTCAAGTAACAGAAATGATTAAGGCAGGGTTGCCCGACGCTAAGGTACAAGTTGACGATTTGACCGGCGGCGGCGACCACTACCAGGCGAGAGTAGTCTCTGCCGCCTTTGAAGGAAAAAGCCGAGTACAGCAGCACCAACTGGTCTACGGCGCTCTCAAACAGGCAATGGCTAGTGAAGCCATCCACGCTTTGGCCTTGGAAACCTTAACTCCGGCAGAATGGGAAGCGAAAAGTCAAGTTGCTTAATTGTTGAGTAGCAATTGGCGATCGCAAATTTGTGCTTTTGTCAATAGTTAGTTGAGAGACAACTACTGCACTTGCGCACAAAAACATTCATCAACCGGGTTTTTCAACCGGAATCTATGGCTGTAACGAGAGATTTTCGTAAAAAACCCGGTTTCTGCCTCAGTCAACGTTTAAAAATTTTCAAACAATATTAGGAGCTACCATGAGTACAACAGCACATGACAGAATTGAAGAGTTGGTTAAGCAAAACAAAATCATGGTGTTTATGAAGGGCAATAAGTTAATGCCCCAGTGCGGTTTCTCTAATACTGTGGTGCAAATTCTCAATCAATTGGCAGTGCCTTACGAAACTGTTGATGTTTTAGCAGACCAGGAAATTCGTCAAGGCGTTAAAGAGTATTCCAACTGGCCGACAATTCCCCAAGTTTATATCGACGGGAAGTTTATTGGCGGCTCGGATATTATGATCGAGATGTATCAAAAGGGCGAATTGCAAGAAGCTGTAGAAGTCGCTTTGGCTTCTTAAATACAAGGAAGGGAAAGGAGAAAGAAAGTTTTGAGTTTTGAGTTGGGAATTTTGAGTTTAAAATTCTGGGTTAAAGACTTAAAAAAATCTTAGTTCGGAACTCAAAACTTTTCCCAACTTCTAACTTTAACAACAGTAGGGCGGAGACGGCCCGCCCTACTAAACATCAATTTTGAAACGACAGCTTGCAACTTTCTGACGGACTCTTATACCAAAACCGGGTTTTATGACCCCTTCAATCATTCTGGTAATAGCTCTTGGTATCAAAAAAAGCCATTACCAATTACCCAATAATCAGCGGGTTTATTAAACCGAATTTGGTATTAATAGTAGTCTGATTCAGTTTGTGTCTGTGGCATGGCAAAATTGGAGGGGTCGTGAATGTAACGCGCTGCTTCTTCCTCTAGTCTGTGAATCAGATAGGGTTCCAGACTGTTGGAATGTCGCAGGGCGGCTAAATAGCCGTCTAAGTAAAGCCGCAGGTCATCGAAGCGATAACCTCTATTCCACATTTCGACGAGGGCGTCGGTGAGTTTTTGGTAGTGCCTGATTGTTTGGGTGTCTTGTAGCATGGTGTGAGGTTGAAATCCTTTGTGGTTTGTATAATGACGGCGGGATTTAGGAACGGCCTGGATTGATGCTGATTGGCTCAGCTTGAGGCTATTTCTAAATAAAAGTTTTTACCCTGCTCAACAGGCTACCCTCCATAAAAAATTTCACTCGCTGCAATGCAGTGGCTCGACTTTTTTGCCCGCACCTAGATAATCCGCCGTGCGTTTAATTGAGTCGGGATGTTGCTGAATTTTGCGGTCAAAGTGGGTGAGTCTTCCAGCTACCGAGCGAACGGTTGGAGGAATTTTAGTTTCAGTTGCGCGATTTGTCAACCTCCTATCGGTGGCGGCCCGGCGAGGGGGTTCGGTTGTGGCAGGCGGTTGGGGCATGGGATCGATCGGCTTTACACTGTCTTATTTTCATTGTAAGCTTACCGCCAGAATGATTTAACCTTTCTGCAGGCTGACGCTGCCAAATTGACCAAATCTTTAAAATTCCTACCCTGGGTTTGTTCTTAGCTTTAAATGCAGCTCATGCTTGAGTAGCAAGGGTTACAAAACCTTGACAAAAGCTCTGTTAATCTGGTAGCAATTAGTGATATGGGAAGCTCGCCTCTGTGGAATCTGCAAGTATTTCAATTGTTGAAGGCAATCCGCACCTGCGATCGCTCTTGGGCTGGCATCTACAGCAAGTCGGTCACTGGGTGCACCAGTCAGCGGATATCAGTCACGCTAGGGAAATATTTTTCAGCCGCCAGCCAACCCTAGTCATTCTCGATGCCCAATTGCCGGATGGGGACGGTTTGGAATTTTGCCACTGGCTGCAACAGCAGCAGCAGTCGCTGATTTTGATGCTGTCGGCTCGGAATTCGGAATCGGATATTGTTGAAGGTTTGAAGTCGGGCGCAGACGATTACCTGACTAAACCCTTTGGGATGCAAGAGTTTATGGCCAGGGTGGAAGCTCTGATGCGCCGCAACCGCACGATGATACCGCCGGCGACGCTGGAGTGCGGGCTGCTGAAAATTGATTTGGTGCAGCGCCGAGTCAGGTTGTACGAGGAACATATCGAGCTGACTCCCCAGGAATTTAGCCTGCTGTACGTGCTAGCTCAAGCTGGAGGGGTGCCGCTGTCGCGCTCGGATTTGCTGCGTCGGGCGTGGCCCGATGCTATTGATAACCCCCGGACGATCGACACTCACGTACTCTCTCTGCGTAAAAAAATCGAAATCGACCCGCGACAGCCGAGCCTGATTCAAACTGTGCGGAATGTCGGCTACCGACTAAATCTGGAGTTGTTGAACAATGCCAATCAACCGCATTCACCAGTGCCGAAGGCGGTGCTTTCCTAGAGTATTCAGTAGGTAATTGCAAAAAAACAAGTAGTAAGGTGCGCGGCCCGGCGCAGGCTACAAATCCTGTTCAGGTTGGGAATTGATTGGCGATCGCATCGGTTTTCGCTGCCATAATAAAGTCATTGCGGTGCAGTCCAGAAATCGCGTGAGTCCACCAAGTAACGGTAACTTTTCCCCACTCGGTTAACAATGCCGGGTGATGTCCTTCGGTTTCTGCAACTTCACCGACGCTGTTTGTAAAGGCGATCGCACTTTTGAAATCCGGGAATTCGTAGGTGCGTTCTATTTGGGGGACGCCATTTTTTTCGATTAAATTCCAGTCAGGAACTTGAGGTTTGAGTTGGACAATTTCGTAAGCTGTGACGCGGGTAGAGTTTGGGTGGCAGGCGACACAGCGTTCGTTTGATAAAGGTTCCATAAATTGGGTCTTAGCGATCGGATGCTTAAACATATTAGAGACATTTTCTACTCGCAGCAAGTCGCAGGGCGCAACGTAACTAGCTAAAGAGGTAGAGGATCTCGCGGTTGGGATCGGAAGCGATCGCACCCGTTTCCTGTTATTATAATACGCGAATCGGATTTTGAGTATTAATTTTATATTACTTCTCCAAAATCATGCAACAGTAGCTAGAGCCGATCGAATGTAATCCCATCCGGTTATAGATGCTATTGTTAAGAGTGAAAATTTTTCAATAAAAGCGCGAACTTTTTCTTTCATTTTATCTAAATTATCATAAATTTCCCAGCTCAATTCTTGTTTTATATGTGGCCCGACTCTCTCGATAGGATTCAATTCTGGACTGTATGGCGGTTGAAAAAATAGTAAAATGTTGTCGGGAATTTTGAGGTTGCTACTATGATGAAACCTACCATTATCTAATTGAACAACATTTAAATTATCTGGATGTTCCCAGGCGTTCCTGAGCTAAGAATATTTGAAAACATAGACCATCCCGATGTGAAAATTCTTACCCTATACTTTCTCCTGTTTGCGGAGCTACCGCCCCATATAGATAGTAAGCTTTAAAAATCCCTTGAACTAAACCTATTGGTTTGACGCAACGGGCTGTATTTTTTTTCCTTTCAATGGTTTTTAAGCCGAATCTAGTTTCATCTTGACACCAATATTTGAGACCATTTTTTGCTGGATTAGGGGTAGTGGGCTGCAACCCGAAGACAACTTTAAACAATTTTTCTAGTTTTTTTTAAACTCGATTGCTGCCACCGGATCTTTTTTGTTACTCAAACGCCTTGGTACTTTTAACTTGGCTTTCCTGCGAAGCCGTGCAGTTGCTTGTGTAAAGTTTGATATTTGACGGATACTTGATAGTTATCTTCGACCCATGCCGCAATTTATTTGTAACTATTAAACTCGCAGGATTCCTCACAGATTTTTGTCGAGATTCCTGCTATTACTTCTGAGGAAATAGAGGAGGGTCTCCCAGTCGAGCGGCGCAGCTTTAATAATGATGACAGAATTCAATTAATTATTTCGATCGAGCATTAGTCACCGCACGCGATCGCTAAACCATACCCCAATTCAGCAACGCCATCTCAGAAATTATACCAGTATGAAGGTGTGTAAAAGCTTCAAAGCTTCTGATTTCGGAAAACAGATTTCTGTAATAGCGACAATACTCTTCAATCAATTTCAAGGTTGAATTAGCTTGGCTAGGGTTAACCATAGACCTAGCTCTCGTTGGAGAGATTTTGTTCTATTATACTCTGCCGCTTAGTGACAGAAGAAGGCTAAGGAAGTGGGTTAGCAATAGTGTATTCCATCGCGGCTTGGAATTTGGGTAGAGAACGCGAAATCATTTCTTCGTTGGCAGTAAGGGAAATTCGGAAGTAACCGGGTATTTCCTGGGGAGTTCCTGGGAAAACAAATATATCTTGACTTGCTAATAACTCCGCAAAAGCAAGGTCATCACCCCAAGGTGATTTCACCAAGAGGAAGAACGTCCCATCAGGGTTATACAGGTTGTAACCCATATCCCGCAGTGCCTTCACCATCCGATCTCGCTTGTTTTGTAAATGCTCGATATTTATGTTTAGTTGCTCTAAGTCTCCTAATGCATACTGCATGAGCACACTAGGATAACACCAACCAAAAGGAGTTTGTTGTAGGTAGGCAATGATTCCTCTTATTTCTTCCCGATTAGGCATAGTGGGAGGTAAAGCAATATACCCTATACGTTGACCGGGTGCCATTAAAGTCTTGCTATAACCATATACTAAGAAAGAAAATGGGTAAAACTGAGTAGGGCTGCAACAAGTCTGGTTGTCGAAAACAATGCGGCTGAAGGCTTCATCGGAAATAATATAAATAGGCTTGCCATAGCGCTTAGAAGCCTCGTTAAGTATACCGCTCAAACTCTCCAGGGTACTAGCTGAAAAAATCTTACCTGTAGGGTTGTGGGGTGAATTGATAATGATTGCTCGAGTCCGTTCTGTAATTGCAGATGCGATCGCCTGCAAATCCATATCAAAGGTGTTTGTATCCACAGGCACACCCACCGGAACCGCACCGGTAAAATTCACCATACCCCTATAACCTAACCAGGGAGGAGTCAAAATAATTACCTCATCTCCCTCACCCGCTAACATTTGCAGACAAATCGCCAAACCAACTACAGTACCATTGGTCATAAAAATATCTTCTGGCAATATAGAAAGTCCGCGTTTATCCTGAAGAGCAGCGGATACAGCGATCCGTGATTCTGGAATATTTCCCTTGTAGCCATACCACCCTTGATTTTGCGGTACACTCCAACGCTGTAAGGCTTCTACAAACCCTGGAGGTGGTATTTCATGGGCATCACCCAAAGTAAAATCAATACTTTCCGGCTCAGTTCGGCGACTCAGATAGGTCGCTTGGGTAAAGAATTGTCTTATAGGGGTCTGGTAATTTAATAACTTTAGTAACCGTGGTGAGATAAAGTGAGTCTTCCCTTCACTTGTTGGATCTGGTATGAGCTTATTTGGATTATTTGTGTCGTACATAGTAATTGGGTAGTAGTGTATAGTAATTGCAGGTCACGGAACTCGCCTTAACGATAAATTATACTCATGGACAAAATACCGTCGCCCACATTCTTGACATTTATATCCTTGTTTACCATAAGTATGAGCGTCTTTAATAATTTTTCCATAAGGACATCTTAAAGAAGTGATACTCATATATACTCAGGAGTATTGATATTAGTTTATTAGTTTAACATTATCATGCAGCACTACCAACTATCTCACTCTTTACTGCATTACGGTATCAGTTCGCAATAATTTGTAACGCATCAGCGGTAGAACCCAGTACCCTACACCGTCCACACAATTAATAGTTTGTTTGTAAAGTTCAATTCACGATCGCCCGATCGTCCTTTTTTACCTATACTGATTAAAAGAGCGATCGGACTTTCGAGTTAACATCCTGAGTAAATTTTCTTGTGGGGTGTGCCCCCCGCGCTTCAGCAGGCTTTCCGGCTTCACAAATAATATCAATTCCGGTTGTATCGGAATGATTAAACCACAGAGGGCACAGAGGACACAGAGAAAGATAAGAGAGAGATAATAATTCCGATGTCAACGGATTTGATATAATAAATTTTCTTGTGGGGTGTCGGGCCCGAACAGGCTTTCCGGGCTGTTCCACATTAGATGCACCACTGTTTACTCACTTTCTTAGGAATGAGAATTAAATAACTTCCACAAGTTTGTGGGATGGGCGTCCCGCCCGTCTTTTTTGGACGGGCGGGACGCCCATCCCACAATCACAATTAAAATTGTAAGTTATTTAATTCGCGATCCTTCTTCAACTTTTTCTACATCAATCGCCGCTTTCTTGAAAGGACAATCATTACAACAATAGAGTTTCGATACTTCCTCGCTGTTTAAAGTTTGTTCGAGAGGGCAACGCCACACTTCCTGTTGATTTTTGTCAAAGCAGAGGTGAAAACCTACTAACCCAAAAGTCAACACTATCCCCGCCGATGAATTGATGGCACCGACTACAGTACCGAGAATCGCCTCTCCAATCATCCATTGCTGCTGTTTTGATAATCCCATAAACCATTTCCAACTCAACTAATCTGAGTGTGGAATTTCGGGATACCCGAAGGCAAAGAATGGCTGGAACTGTGCTAGTATCGGCATTAGGGATATTCGGGACTGTCATTCGGTATCGGGATTCCCGAAACTTTCCCGAAACTTTTTTTAGCAATTTACTTTCCGAAGCTATGCCCAACCAGGGAAAAGGCGAAACGTCTTGGCAGCGAGTCAGTTATTTGGTTGAGGCGCTAATAGATTATGCGTTGAATGATACAAATCGCATTTCTAATCTACACGTCAGTTGGAAAGATAACACCACTGATTTACAAGTCAAGGGGACGCTTGAAGCCCTGCGCTACTTGCTGAAAGATAGAGGGGGGTTTAAACCAAATGCAGACACATCTAAAGAGCAAGTTAAACAGTATATCGGTGACGTACTGCGTGATTATCTCGGAAAAAAGCTGAAAATTCTGGACGATCACCGCCCGGAGAGGGCAAAACGGGGTTGTAGCGATTGGAATTTTACTTTGAAGCTGTGGAGTAGAGACAAAAAAGAGAATTTGCAAAAGTTGGCAGAAGCGTGGGGCGTTAACAGCGAACCCGTTATCAGCAGTCAGATTAACAGGGGACAAAATACTGACGGCAAAAGCGAGAATGATGATGTGCCGGCAGATGCCCCTCCCGACAAAGCAATCAGGGTAGCTTTCTCTCAACTACCTGACTCTATTCCTGTGTGGAAAGGGCGGGATGAATTGGTGGAAAATTTAACGGCAAAATTAGTACAGAGGCTGCCCGATGGAACTTCGCCGCTGAAAGTATTGGCGATTATCGGGCAAGGCGGTATGGGCAAAACGAGTTTGGCTGTCAAACTTGCAGAAGCATTGGGAGTGAATTGGCAGAAGTCTGTTTTTCAAAAGGGGGAAAGTTTGCCCGGTGGCGATTACGAGTGCGCGATGTATTTCGAGGCAAAGGAGGGAACGAGTTTTGATGACGTGGCGGGATTTCTGTTAAGTGAAGGTTTGGGTATTCAGGTTGCGGAAGTGTTGAAAACTGCCGATGAAAAGATTGCGGAAATTATGGCTGGCTTGCAACAAACTCGCTGTATTTTGGTACTCGACAACCTGGAATCTATTTTGCATCCTGCTGTTGAGGCGGGAAATCCAGACATTTTGGCTGCGGCGCAGGTACATCGAGCAATTTCACCGGATTGGGGTAAGTTGCTGAATGCTTTGGTTTATCAGCGGCACCAATCGCAAACGATTTTAACCAGCCGGGAAGTGCCTGCGGATTTGGCACCTACCCGCTATCCGGGGTTAGCACCGGATTCGGAATTGGTGCATATAGAAGTGTTGCAAGGTGTGGATTTTGCGGCGGGTGTCGAGATTTTGCAGCAGCGAAAGTTGACTGATAAATTAGCTGATTTGCAGTGGATATCTCAGCGGGTTGAAGGTCATGTTGTTTTATTCACTTTATTGGCATCTCTTGGCAAGGGGAGACCGGGATATTTGCGGAAGCATCCTGAATTGGTAACGGAAAATGCAGAACCTATCTTGCAAGAACAACTAGCAAGGCAAAGTGAAGCGGCCAGAGATTTACTGTGTCGGATGTGTGTTTTGCGAGTGCCGATAGATGTCAGGGGTTTAACTTTTTTGCGGCTGTATGCGGATGATGTTGAACAAGATAGCCGCTTGGAATTAGCAGCAGTATTAGAGGAACCTGCGGAATTTACAGACGCAGAAATTAGCGAGACAGCCGCAATTTTAGAGCGATTAGTCGGTGCGAGTTTGGTGCAGAGTCGTTATGACGAGGATAAATGTGAGGAGTTTTATGATTTGCACCGGGTGATTGAGGAGTTTTTGCAAGGGGAATATAGAGATGAACTGCCAAAGCTGCTGGAAAGTGTTTATAAGTTTTACTGCACTGGTAAAACTGTGGAAAATCCTCAAAGTTTAGAAGATTTACAAGCTGTTCTAGAAGCTCAACATTTTGCCTTTAGGTTGGGCAACTATCCCGAAGCTTACTACTTAATCCCAGATGAATACTTAAGAACGTGGGGATACTGGAATTTATCAAAAGAATTGTACGAGCAAATATTACCTTATGTTGAAGGCGAGCGACATTCTTATTGCTTGATAAATTTAGGTGCAATTCATCGGAATTTGGGGAATTGGGATTTAGCAGAAAAATATTTTAAAGATGCGCTAGCCATCGCAGAAGCAGAAGATAATAAGAGTGGCATGGCAAATTCTTGGGCATGGTTGGGATATATCGAGCGAAAACGTGGCAATTGGGATGAAGCTGAGAAACTCTACCGGCAATCTTTGGAAATGATGACAGAATTGGGCGATCGATGGGGCATGGCATCTTCTTGGGGATTGTTGGGAGATATCGAGCGAAAGCGCGGCAATTGGGATGAAGCAGAGAAACTCTACCGGCTATGTTTGGAAGTTGAAACAGAATTGGGCGATCGCGAAGGGATAGCAAAGTCGATCGGTTGTCTCGGAGACAATGAACTTGGTAGAGGCAATCTAGATACAGCAGAACAACTGTTAACAGAAGCTTTAGGAAAAATGCAAAAACAGGGGATGACTTGGCATATTGCCGAAGTTAACTACTATTTAGCACGCCTTGAGCGATCGCGCGGCAACACAGAAGTTGCTCAACAACATTACGATACAGCACATCAAATTTTTCAACAATTGGGAGCCGCCAAGGATTTGGAGAGAATCGAGAGAGAATGGCACAAATCTGATTAGATATCATATCGTTTCCGGTGGCATCGGAATGATTTAACCACAGAGGACGCAGAGAACACAGAGGGAGACAAGAGAGAGATCAATAATTCCGATGAAGAGCGGAATTGATATCACTCGGCGATTGAAATCGCTATCGAGAATCAGGGAAATCTCCCAGTAGGCGTTCTGCTAATTCTAAAAACTGTTCTGCTGGCGCGATTAATTGATTAGCCTCGGCTTCTGTAATTGCCGAATCGATATCATAATCCCCCTGATTTCGCAAATCTTGAGCATCAATTAAGTAGCGGTGAAACTCGACCGGAACCCGCCCTGTACGAGCAAAATCTCGACCAAATGCCGAAATCACAGCAGCATGACTGGAAAAAGTTAAACCTTCATTCAACAAGAAAGCTTCGGCAACATAAAACATCGTGTAATAAGCTCGTGACGCTGCAAAATCAAAAAGTTAATTAGTTGCTAGTAACTCAGCGGCGCAGGCTTTCAGCAGCTTTTCTCAATAGAGCAATTTGTTCTGGTTTCAAATCAATACTCCTTCTCTACGAACATTTAAAAAGAAAGGACTTTCTTCTTGCTGAAAACGTGTTGCAGAGGCAAAAGCACGCGAAATTACGACCGCACGATCTAAGCACAAAGCAGCAATAAATTCACTGGTGCGAGCGATTTCTTTGCCAGCATGAACGGGTTCGTTCAGCACAACTAAAATGTCAATATCAGAATCTTGTCTCGCATCTCCTCTAGCTTGGGAACCGTAGAGAATTAACTGCACGAGTCTTTCGCCATATAACTTGTGAAAGTAGTGGCGGAGTTCTGCTAAAATTTCTGGTAAATTATCGTTCATTTTGATTTGTTATGTTTGTAATATTGTTTCCGGTTGCATCGGAATGATTAGCAGCCAAAATGAGGAGACGGCAGTGCCGTGTCCCTACAATGTTATTTTGGGTAGGGAGACGGCAGTGCCGTCTCCTCTATATCATAAGGAGTGTAACCGGAATTGATATAACTGGTTCCCAGACATAGCCTAGGAACCAGTAAAAAACGCATCAACCGATAACTTTCTTAATCAAATCCAACTTACCTAGATAGGGAGCGTAGCGCCATTTTAAGTCAAGTAAAAATGACTTTTGCAGCACGCTTTTTTGATGCGAAAAAGTGTCAAAACTTGCTTTGCCGTGATAGGTGCCGATGCCACTGTCGCCAACTCCGCCAAAAGGTAAACTTGTTACTCCCACTTGCATAACCGTGTCGTTTATGCAAACTCCGCCGGAAGAAGTTTCCCGCAAAACTCGCTCTTGTTTCTCTTTATCCTTCGAGAACAAATACAAAGCTAGGGGTTTGGGACGGGCGTTGATTTGGGCGATCGCCTCCCCCAAATCATCATACTCCAAAACTGGCAAAATCGGCCCGAAAATCTCATCCTTCATCACAGGCGCATCCCAGGAAACCTTGTCGAGAACCGTCGGTGCAATATATTTATCTTCGGGGTTTGTTTGACCGCCGGCGACAACTTCTCCGTCTTTGATAAACTCTGCCAAACGTCCTAAATGATGCTGATTGATAATTCGGGAATAGTCGGGACTTTTCTGCGGATCGTCGCCGTAAAATCCGTGAATTGCTGTTTTAATTGCCTCGATCAAATCAGGTTTAACTTTTTTATCAACTAACAGGTAATCGGGAGCGATACAAGTTTGACCGGCATTGATAAATTTGCCCCACGCAATGCGTTTAGCCGTGTATTCAACTTGAATATCTGAGTCTACAATGCAAGGACTTTTGCCGCCCAATTCTAATGTCACGGGTGTCAGGTGTTTGGCTGCGGCTTCCATGACTATTCTACCGATTTTTGTGCCGCCTGTAAAGAAGATGTGGTCGAATTTTTCCGCTAATAATTGTTGGCTGATTTCCACTCCTCCTTCGACGGCGGCTACATAGGCGGGATCGAATGTTTTGGTAATCAAGTCGGCGACAACTGCCGACGTGTGCGAGGCGATTTCTGAAGGTTTGAGGATGGCGCAGTTGCCTGCGGCGATCGCCCCGACTAAGGGTGATATCATTAGCTGAAATGGGTAATTCCAAGGCCCGATGATTAAAACAACGCCCAAAGGTTCTGGGTAAATGCGGGCCGATGCTGGGAATTGATCGATCGAAGTAGGCACTTTTTTCGGCTTGGCCCACGATTTAACGTTTTTGATGGCATAATTAACTTCTGCGATCGCAGCAAGTTCAAAATAAGCCTCGTACTCTGGCTTGTTCAAATCAGCGTTGACAGCATCGACAATCCGTGATTGATTGGAAGCGATCGCACTTTTGAGATTCTTGAGCTGTTCGATCCGAAAATCCACATCCTTAGTTTTCCCAGTCGCAAAAAATTGCCGCTGCTTCTGGATAATATCGCTGACGCTGTTTACCATCTTTTGTCCTCCATGTCTATAAATAAATGTTACAACATGAAAACGGAACTTGGCTAAAGTGCGGGTGTTAAAAAAATCTACTCGTTTCGGGCCGGAAGAATTAGGATGATTGAACCGCGAAGACGCGAAGAACACGAAGGAAGAATTAGGAAGAGGAAGAGAAGAAGTAGGTATCTTGCGAGATGTCAGCGGTGCTAATCCTAAAATCTTTGCGGCAGTTGCGGATTTTGCCTTTACAAATGATTGAGAAATGCTATAAATTAGAAGCTGATAATTGTGGAACTTACAACGGAGTTGGCTTATGAGAATATCTAAGAACGATTTTTTTTTCTCTTCCTGCTGGCTGCTTTCTTTGTTTGCAGTAGTAGGATGTACCTCTAAGCCCCAAAAGCAAGTTGTCATCTGCTCGAAAGACTTTACCGAACAAGACATTCTCGCAGAAATTTTAGCACAGCACATCGAAGCTAAAACAGATATTAAAGTAAAACAAGAACAGAATCTCGGAGGTTCGCTTTGCCATCAATCCCTAACAGCAGGTAAAATCGACTTGTACGTGGAATACACGGGTACTGCTTACGCCAACATACTCAAACAAAAACCGATTTCTGACCCCAAAAAAGTCTTCGATTACCTCAAACAAGAATATCCCAAACAGTTTAAAGCAGAATGGACCCAACCGCTGGGATTTAATAACAGTTTTGCGATTATTGTGCGGGGAGATCAGGCTAAAACACTCAATTTACAAACTCTCTCGCAACTTGGGAAAGCTTCACCTAACCTCCGGGCTGCTTTCGGCCCAGAATTTAACGAGAGAGAAGATGGATTGCGCGGATTGGCTAAAACTTACGGGATTAAATTTCGAGAACAACCGAAGGAATTGCTGTTAGGATTGCTTTATGAAGCGCTGCAACAAAAACAAGTAGATGTGATTGCTGGTAATACGACGGACGGTGTGATTCAAAGTTTGGGTTTAGTAGTGCTCAAAGATGACAAGAACTATTTCCCGCCCTACCAAGCAGTTCCGGTGGTGCGATCGCAAATTTTGGAAAAATACCCAGAATTGCGTCAAGTTCTCGCAGAATTGGGCGGCAAAATCTCCGAGGAAGATATGCGTAAACTAAACTATCAAGTTGACGGACAACAGCAGGAAGCACGACAAGTGGCGCGGGAGTTTTTGCAGCAAAAGCTGGGCGGTTCCCAGCCCGCACCTAGCGCAAAGTAATCGGCAGTTTCTCTCCTAAAAGTTCACTTTATATGCGTAGCAGCTTACTTAAAAGTTGGGATTAGAAATTGGTAAGTATTGGGATTTGTACGGTTTCAGAAATTTTATGAGCTAGCTTTTTAAAGTCTCCGTAAACACTTTGCACGGCCTGGATGTGAGAACCCATTGCCCCATCCGCAGGTTTGAGGTGGAACATAGGTTTATGGGCTTCTTGAGCAAGCAGCATGAGACTCGGATAGTGTTTTAGCAAAGCTAAACAGTGAGGATCTTCGGCGATGGAAAGCGTGCTATTTTCCGATTCATTGAGCACAGCTTCCCGATAAATATTAGGAATCCGTGCAATCCATCGCTGATAAGCTTTCACTGGGCGGTATAGCCGTACCGAGTGTTGCATGACAATATAGCCAACAGGTTGCATTTGACCTTGAGGAAGCTTTAAATCAGGGGCAGGATTTTTCTCTAATCTTTCCCGCCATTCTTGCCGCCAGCGTCTGAGAGTTGGGCCGAGATTTTTCAATCCTTGCAGTGAGAATAAATCCGGTGATAGAGGAACTACTACATAGTTAGCTGCAATCAAAGCGGCCCGGTTAATCGCTCCTAAATTCGGACCGATGTCTGTCAAAACTACATCTGCTTGATGAACTTCTGCTGCGTTTTGCAAGAGCCGCCAAAAAGCAGAAATGACCCGAAAAGAACGCTCCTTGCGATCCGTGCACCCGGGCCATTCTGCTGAGAGGTCATCTTCAAATCCAGAGAACAATAAATCTCCTACCAAGAGTCCCAATCTTTCTTCAATTTGCTCTACTTCTGGAGTAGCAATATCACCAATTCCTCTAACTAAAGGCTGTACGCAGCGAAAAACTGTGTTAGGTAGGTTATTGCCTTCCCACAATTCTTCTAAACGTTCTTCATCTAGAAAAGCAGCAGTCAGATTGGCTTGGGGGTCTAAATCTGCTGCTAGCACCCGCAGTCCTAAATTGCGATACATCCAGGCTAAATGATAGACTAGCGAAGTTTTACCGACGCCACCTTTATTATTGAAAAAAGCAATAATGGGTACTGTCACGGATGCCTCCTAATAATTACTAAAACATGAGCATCTTCGACAACAAACTCTGGTGGTGGACTGCCATTTTTTTGCAGTGAATTGCGAGCGGTGGGGATACCAATTCCAAACCTTTGTACATAACCAAGATTTTTTAAGGCTTCTGCTAAGTTTGGATTGCGGTAGTCAGTGATTCCAGGCATACCAAAATTTTGTCTGTTAACTTGTCCAAACGGCCCCCCGGGGTTTTGAATTTCAATGCGATCGCTAAACCAGGTAATTCTTACTGGTGCATACGTCCCTTCATAGGTGCGGTGCAAGAGCGCATTTCTAGCAAGCTGTTGCAGTGCTACTAACGGGTAATCTGGCTGCTGGATTTCCACTGACTGAGCGGTAATATCAGAAGCTATTGAGATATGAGATTGCAGTATTTCATCTAACACTCTCAGCATCATAGAAAGTGGCCCGGCAATTTCTTTCTGATCTTTAATTGGGTCAGTTAGCTCAGTTCCCTCAATTCGCAAAAATTGAATGTAAGCACCCGGTATCAATTGCCTGGGGTCTTTTCCTACTACCAATATACCTAAATTTGTTGGCTGAATTGACGGTAAAGTGGTAATAAATCTTACTGATGCTAATTGGTGTTCGACGGTTCTTTGATTTTCTTCTAATATGTCACTAGGCAATGTGGAAGGTAGATATTCCTGTTGAAATAAAGTTAAATTTAAGTCATCTAGTGTCCCGGAAGGCAAAGATTGAATATCAAAAGGTAAATCTCTGGAACGCCGTTTTTCTGAGAGACGGCGCTCTTCTTCGGCTGTGGCAGTAGCGCGGCGGGGGCCCACCCGTACCCAGATTCGCCCGTCATAGCGGACAGGGGGTGCATATGATGGTTCTACAATGACTGCTGCTAACTCGCATCCCGCAAGCGTTCGCTTTTGCACGGTTATCGCGGGAAAAGGCAGTATATTTCCATCTGAACGCATATTCGAGAGGGTTAGTAAAAGTTGATCGGTGATGCTTAAATTGGCACAGCTTCCATCATCATTAACACCTATAAATAGTACCCCTGGCTGTTGGTGGTTTGGCAAGTCGTTGGCAAAAGCGCATATAGCCTGACAGAGTTTACCTTTATCGGATGTTGAGGCCTTGCGCTCTACTCGATCGGATTCCATGTCTTTGAGGAGAGTTTCTAACTGACTGTCATCCATGCTTTAACTTATTTCTCGTAAATTATTCTTACTGCTTGCTAACAGCAGACTGCGGCTATTTGGGAATTGTTAAGAGTTAAAAAAGAAAAGTTTATTGTCAATTACTACTTACCAATTTCCCGAATCAGCCGCTCAATTAAATTTCTAATTCACTTCACTCAGCCGCCGCAAATTCAAAACATCGCTCATCTTTTTAATTTGCATACAAGTCCGCTCGAACTGTTCCTTATCCTCAATATCCATGCACAAGTCAATTAATGCGGGCAAACCGGGATAGGTTTTTACTTGAGCGCTGCGGACGTTGACTTTGTTGTCCTTTAAATGCGACAATACATCGTTGAGAACTCCTACTCGATCGAGAGCCTCAATTTGAATGTTGACAGCATAAGTATTCGGGCGGCTAGCATTGCGATCGCTCGAATTCCAACTCACAGGAACTAACCGATCGCCCGGTACGCTCTCCACATTTACACACCCTTGTCGGTGAATGGAAATTCCGCGAGTGCGAGTCACAACTCCAATAATTGCTTCCCCAGGAATCGGACAACAACAGCCGGATAAATGGTAGAGCAATCCCTCTACACCTGCGATCGGCGATTTGCTCGGAGACGAACTCGGTACTGGTTTCGGTGTCGTCGATGCAGGTATTAGCTGGGGCAATTCCTGTCCTCCTGCGGGAGCAGCTTCAATTTTTTGCTGCACTTTTACTAAATCTCGCAGTCGATTTACTACGAGATTTAGGGTGACTTCGCCGTAGCCCAAACCGGCTATTAAATCTTCGACGCTGTGATAGTTGCAGCGCTGAGCCACAGACTGCATGGGTTCAGATTTCAGCAAAGATTCCAAGCCGTTTTTACCTAATTCTTTTTCCAGCAATTCCCGCCCGCGAGCGAGATTTTCATCTCGGTGCGATCGCTTCAACCACTGGCGAATTCGGTTTTTGGCTCCGTTTGTCTTGACAAAGTTCAGCCAGTCGGAACTCGGATGACCATTTTTTTGGGTCAAGATTTCTACAATATCGCCGTTCTTTAAAACCTTGTCTAGTGTTACCATTCGCCCGTTGACTCTCGCACCGGTGCAGCGATTGCCAATTTCTGTGTGAATGCGGTAAGCAAAATCTACGGGAGTTGACCCGCTATTGAGAGCAATCACGTCTCCGTTAGGAGTAAAAACGTAAATATCTTCGTCGAATAAGTTGTCCTTAATGCTTTGTAAATATTCGCGATCGTCTTTGAGGTCGCTTTGCCATTCTAGGAGTTGCCGCAGCCAAGTAAATTTTTCGTCGTCGCCGGTGACTGTTGTGTTAGAACCGCCAGTTTCTTTGTATTTCCAGTGCGCGGCAATGCCGTATTCTGCAATGTGGTGCATTGCTACGGTGCGAATTTGCACTTCGATGGGGCGGCCGCTGGTTCCGATTACTCCGGTGTGCAAAGATTGATAGCGGTTGGCTTTTGGTAAACCGATATAATCTTTAAAGCGGCCGGGAATCGGGCGGAAAGAATCGTGGACGATCGCCAAAGCCCGATAACAGTCATCATTGCTTTCTACTATGATCCGCACCGCAGAAATATCGTACACTTGGTTAAACCCTTTTTGGCGGCGCTGCATCTTCCCGTAAATCCCGTACAAATGTTTGGGACGGCCGCTAACTTCATAGCATTTAATGCCTAAATTGTCAAGCCTTTCTCGCAAACAATCTGTGACTTCTGCGAGTTGAGTTTCTCGATCGCCTCGCTTCTCGGCAACCAATTCCTGAATTTCGCGGTAAGCTTCCGGCTCTAGGTATTTAAACGCTAAATCTTCCAATTCCCACTTAAAGCGCCCGATACCCAAACGGTTCGCCAGGGGAGCAAAAATATCTCGGGTTTCTAGGGCAATAGTGCGCTGCTTTTCTTCGGACAAATGCTCCAAAGTCCTCATGTTGTGCAGCCGGTCTGCCAGTTTGACCACAATGACGCGAATATCTTTAGCCATTGCTAGGAACATTCGGCGGAAATTTTCAGCCAGGCGCTCTGTTTTGCTGGAAAAATTAAACTTAGAAAGCTTGGTGACACCTTCGACCAACTGCCGCACTTCTGCGCCGAACCGCTGTTCTATTTCTTCGAGAGTAATATCTGTATCTTCAACAATGTCGTGGAGGAAGCCGGCAGCAATCATGACGTTGTTGCCGCCCATATACCGGAGTATTCCAGCGACAGCTACCGGATGGCAAATGTAAGGTTCTCCGGATTTGCGGTACTGTCCTTCGTGCAAGTCGCGGGCAAATTCATAGGCGCGACAAATTAAGCTGTTGTCAGTCGAGCAATTCGGGTTAGAAGCCTCATCAGGCTGCGATCGAGCATTCAGGCATTCTTGGAGCCAATCGGGAACTACAGCAGGATCGATCGAAGGAGAGGGGGTCAGAGTGTTCGCGTTCATGGGGTGCACCTTTAAAACTTAGAAATACAAATGGTTAAAAGCCGATTTTCGGTTGAATTGCCGAAATTATGTGTTTAGCTATACTAAGCTAATTGAAGACCACAATTTGCAATTCCAAAAAATAGTCGATTTGTGTGTTAACTATACCTATCTCATTCCGACTCGCCCCCCGTCGCAGGTAGGAAAATATAGTGACACCACTGCCGCCGCCGCGGTCTGCCACTCGGGTAAAATAAGCCTATTTGGGCGGTAACAGTTGAGGTAGCGGGCGATCGGCTGCATCAGGCAACGCTAAGCTAAAAGCAGGAGCCAAAAGGGTCGAGTCAGGGCAGCCCATCAAAAAAAGTTCTCAAAAAACAGGGAATTGCGGCAAAAACGCACGGCTTTCCTGAATATGAGCAAACCTTAACCAAGTATCTACTTTGATTATAAATACAAATTTGTTTACAAAATCATGATATTGTCCGAAGACCGCCGCCAGTGCTACCAAGAATTGCAGCAAGCACTAGAACAACTACAAAAAACTGCTGCACAGGATAATCTGGATCGGGCCGCGCTGGCGATCGAATACAGAAAAGTGCAACAATTTTTCGGAAACCAAATTATGAGAGCCGAAAGCGATGAGTTAGACGCCTCGGAAACACCCCCAGAGCAGTCGTATTTGACGGAAATTCACAAGCAACTGCGGTTATTGGGGACAGATGTCACGTTTTTGCAAGCGTCGCGCCAGCCAGCGACAGCAAAGGCGAGGCAAACTGGGGCGATCGCGCGGCTTAACACGCTGATTGGCTACTGTGGCGCGCTGCTGCAAAAAAATTCTGGTTCTTCAGGGTCCGCCCAGATGCAGAATTAACAACTGAATTAACAGGGAATTGAGAAGGCAAGGAGAAATAAAGTGGTGGAATGTCCAAAATGTAAACATCCCAACTTAGAAGGCGGCACCTTAGCCGGCAGTATGTCAGTGGAGTGGTGTCCCAACTGTTACGGTATCTGGATTCCAGGCAGAGAATACGAAGCTTGGCAGAAAGAGCAGAGCGAGTGGTACAACAAATCCGAAAAGCCCCAGGCGACAGGCACTCTCGGCATAGAATTCACGCCCTGTGCCTACGACAGCAAAGCAGCGCTGTGTCCCGAAGACGGTCACTATCTGTCGCGGGCGAAAGTTCCCTTCAGCAGAGTGCCCTTTTACATAGAGCGCTGTATGTTGTGCGGGGGCATTTGGTGCGATAACGGCGAGTGGGACATTCTCGAAACCCTGGGATTCCACACCGAGATTGACAAGATGTTTTCTCCCAATTGGCAAGCTAAGGCCCGCGTGCAAGAACTCGCCTCTCGGGAACGTCAAGTGCTTACTGAGAAGCTGGGGCCGGATATCGCCGGATATGTGTTGGAACTCGCGGAAGTTTTAGCAGACCATCCCCACGCAGATTGTGCGGCTACTTACATACTGCGGAGAGCTGAGTTGAAGCGAAAGGAAATTTAGTCAGTTGGCTGTTGACTGTTGACGGTTGACTGTTGACGGTTGACTGTTGACTGTTAACGGTTGACTGTTGACTGTTGTTAGTAAGCGGTTGGTCGGTTAATGATGTAGTGATAAAATCTTTGTTTGTAGCAATTTCTATTGGTATTTACAAACAGCATAACTGTTGACGGTTGACTGTTGACGGTTGACTGTTGACTGTTGTTAGTAAGCGGTTGGTCGGTTAATGATGTAGTGATAAAATCTTTGTTTGTAGCAATTTCTATTGGTATTTACAAACAGCATATCGGTCTCTTGCCAATAACTAATAAGTCGTGAACAATACTAATAACTAACAAATAACCGCCAGTATATTGATAAATAATATAGCCTTTCGAGCGAAAGATGAGGTACTATCCGGCATAGGCCTCCGTGGCCTCCGTGGCCTCCGTGGCCTCCGTGGGCATAGGGCATACCTCACTTTTTTGAGAACCGCTATAAATAACAACAGACAACAGTCAACAGACAACAGTCAACAGATAACAGACAACAGATAACAGACAACAGTCAACAGACAACAGACAACAGTTAACAGTTAACAGTCAACAGACAACAGTTAACAGTTAACAGTCAACAGACAACAGACAACAGACTAAGGGCTAATGACTAATGACTAATGACTCTTCTCTATTTTCCGTTGAAAATCTGCGAGTAGCTTATCCTCAGCGGCGCGGCCAATCCGGTTGGGCCGTTGACGGGGTTTCCCTGACGCTGCAACCGGGGGAAAAGCTCGGATTAGTTGGGGAGTCTGGGTGCGGTAAGTCAACTTTGGGAAGGGCGGCGATGCGGTTGCTGCCCGATTCGACGCTGATTGAGGGGCGAGTTGGTTTTGCTGGAGAGTCGGTGTTTGACATGAATGCTTCGCGGCTGAGACGGTTTCGGGGCGAAGCTGTGGCATTGATTTTTCAAGATCCGATGACTCGTCTCGATCCTTTGATGACTGTGGGGGAACACTGCATCGAGACTTTGCAAGCTCACAGACCGAATTTGGATCGCAAGCAAGCTAAGAAACGGGCGATCGAAACTCTGGAAGCTGTGAAAATTCCGGCGTCTCGCTGGTCGCAATTTCCCCACGAATTTAGCGGCGGAATGCGGCAAAGAGTAGCTATTGCTTTGGCTCTTTTGCTGGATCCCAAATTAATTGTGGCCGACGAACCGACTACAAGTTTGGACGTAACAGTCGCCGCCCAGATATTGCAGGAATTAACCAGACTTTGCGCTTCAAGGGGAACAGCTATTTTGTTGATTTCTCACGATTTGGCGATGGTGGCCGAGTATTGCGATCGCATTGCGGTAATGTACGGCGGTAAAGTCGTAGAAACAGGGCCGGTGGAGAACGTTTTTAAACAGCCGCAGCACGAATATACTCGATCGCTCCTCAAAGCAGCTTTGCACATTCAAGCCGATTCCGAGACGGGGAAGGAAAAAGAAGGAACAGGAGAGCAGGAAAATTATCGGCTTAAATCCCAGTCAAATTCGCCTCTTTTGACAGTGACGGATTTGCAGCAACACTACAGTTTAGAAAGCAATTTATTAGATCAGTTATTTGCCCGTAATCGCCAGGTAATTAAAGCAGTAGACGGCGTTAGTTTAGAGCTAGAACGGGGAGAAATCCTAGGGCTAGTGGGGGAGTCCGGCTGCGGGAAAAGTACCTTGTCACGCACGATTTTGCAGCTAATTACCGCGACTGGCGGCAAAGTTGAATTTCAAGGAATAGATATAACTGCCGCAGGCCGCGATGCTGTGAGGAAGCACCGCCGCGAAATGCAAATGATATTTCAAGACCCCCATGCTTGCCTGAATCCGATGATGACAGTCGGGCAAAGTATTGCTGACCCTTTGTTTATTCACAAATTAGCTAATGCCAGCGAAGCTAAAAAACAAGTAATCCAAATGTTAGAGCGGGTAGGTTTGACTCCTGGGGAGGATTTCTTTCGCCGCTATCCGGGGGAATTGTCGGGAGGACAACAGCAGCGAGTTTCGATCGCCCGCGCTTTGATTACTCGGCCCCAACTGATAATTTGCGACGAACCCGTGAGTATGCTGGATGCCAGCGTGCAGACTCAAGTTTTAGAGCTGATGTTGGAGTTGAAGCAGGAATTTAATTTGACTTATCTGTTTATTACGCACGATTTGTGGGTGGCGAGGTTTTTTTGCTCGCGCATTGCGGTCATGAATGCGGGAAAAATAGTTGAAATCGGCACGACTAGAGATATTTTTACTAATCCACAGCACCCTTACACTCAGCAGTTGTTGCAGGCTGCTCCTTTACTTGCCCGGACGCAATAGAAAGGATAAAAGTGGGGCAATCTAATGTCTGTCACGGGCTTCTAAATGGATTTCTGAAATTTCGGGTTAAATTGGTTAGAGTGAAGGCAGACATTTCAAATCATCCCACCGACACCAAGCACCATATGGCAGAATCTGACCTAGGCAGTTTTGCGGTGGCACCCGAAGCCTCACTCGCGATCGCACAAGATGAAGACACCGAGATCGATCGTCCGACCGTAACTCGGTCCTCAGCATACAACAACTGGTCGGCCGACGATCCCGTGGGAGCTTTGTTCAAGGAAATGGCTCGGTATCCTCTACTGACTGCAGCCGAAGAGGTGGAGTTGGCGCGCCGCGTTCAAGAATTGGTAGCCCTGGAGAAACTAGAACAGCGTTTGCAGCAGGAATTGGACAGAGTGCCGACAAAAGCTGAACTCGCGGCGGCTGTGGGGGTGAGCGAAACTCAACTGCAACAGCTTCGCCACCAGTGTCAGTCGGCGAAACGGAAAATGATCAGCTCGAATTTGCGCTTGGTAGTTTCGATTGCCAAACGCTATCTCAATCGGGGCGTGCCTTTTCTCGATTTAATTCAGGAAGGAGCTTTGGGTTTGAATCGGGCCGCCGAAAAGTTCGATCCCGAGAAGGGTTACAAATTTTCTACCTATGCCTATTGGTGGATTCGCCAAGGAATTACCCGGACAATTGCCAATCAAGGGCGGACGATTCGCTTGCCGGTTCATATTGTCGAACAGTTAAATAAACTCAAAAGAGTTTATCGGGATTTGAGGCGTTCTCTTCAACGCAATCCCAGTGAAGCTGAACTTGCTAGAGAAATGGAAGTTACTTGCCAACAGCTTCGCTACCTCCAGCAAGTACGCCGGCAATCTTTGTCTCTCAACCATCGCATCGGCTCCGAAGAAAGTTCGGAACTTTTGGATGTTCTCGAAGATAACGCGACGCAATCTCCAGAAGCTCAGATGAATGAGATGATGATGCGCCAAGATATTTTGGAGGTGTTGGACAGTATTTTGACTGAGCGGGAAAAAGAGATTGTTGCTATGCGTTACGGTTTGCTGACCGGCGAACCTTACACTTTAGAAGAGGTTAGCAGTTTGTTCAATTTGTCCCGCGAACGAGTCCGTCAAATTCAAAATAAGGCAATGCGAAAGCTGCGCCGCCCTCAAGTGACGGAACGATTGAAAGGCTGGTTGAAATAAGCTAAAAAACATTGAGTTTAAATTTTGAAAAATTTTAAAATTATTGTGGGGGACACTCCGACGCCGCCGTAAATATCCTTGTTCAAGGTAGAAAAGCTTAATTAAAAATTACAAATTAAAAATGTCTTGATGTGGTATTTTTAATTGTTGATTGTCGCGTACTACTTACTTATTTATGTCTTCTGAGGTAATTTTGCGCCCCGCTACCCGCGCCGACGTGCCGGTGCTGTTTGATTTGATTAAAGCTTTAGCTGAGTACGAAAAATTATCTCATGCCGTTACTGGCAATGCCGTTGATTTGGAACATCATTTGTTTGGCGATCGACCTTTTGCTGAAGCGATTTTAGCAGAGTGCGAAAATCGAGTGGTGGGCTGGGCGCTGTTTTTTTACAATTATTCTACTTTTTTGACTCAGCCGGGAATTTATTTGGAAGATTTGTTCGTGGTGCCTGAGTTTCGAGGGCGGGGAATTGGCAAATCTTTGATAGTTTATTTAGCGCAGTTGGCAGTAGAAAAAGGCTGCGGGCGTTTGGAATGGAGCGTCTTGGATTGGAATGAATTGGCGATCGGATTTTACAAGGGTATCGGTGCTGATGTGATGCCCGACTGGCGGATTTGCCGGGTTGCGGGCGAGTCTTTGGCAACTTTGGCATCGAAGTAATTCAGGACCCGCGTGCCCAACCCCTACTCCCCACCAAAAATTCATCTGTTGTGGAACAGGCATCTTGCCTGTGTGTGGAACAGGCATCTTGCCTGTGTGTGGAACAGGCATCTTGCCTGTGTGTGGAACAGGCATCTTGCCTGTGTGTGGAACAGGCATCTTGCCTGTGTGTGGAACAGGCATCTTGCCTGTGTGTGGAACAGGCATCTTGCCTGTGTGTGGAACAGGCATCTTGCCTGTGTGTGGAACAGGCATCTTGCCTGTGTGTGG
>NZ_JAUBTO010000011.1:0-106245 GCF_036702495.1 Microcoleus sp. C2D2
TCCGATGATGGTAAAGGCATTCCTCCAGAAAATTTAAGTAAAATTTTTGAGCCATTCTTTACTACCAAACGCGGTCAGGGGGGTAGCGGGTTGGGATTGCATATTGTCTACAATTTAGTTAGTCAAAAACTTCTGGGTGAAGTAGAATGTAAAAGTAAGGTGGGAGTGGGAACCAAATTTATAATTAAGTTACCCCTACAAATCGATGCAAAACCGTAGTTTCCCAAATCAAAAGATCGCTAATAAACAGAGGTAAGCAGCAATGGACAATATTTACAGTTTTTCAACTCAAGAATCATCTCAAACAATGCTATTGGCTGAAGGATTTAACTCAGATGAGGAGTTATTTTTTGCTGATGAAGTATCTGAAGATACCCCGACTGAAAGCTGGAAAATTTTGATTGTAGATGATGAGGCTCAAGTTCACACAGCTACCGATATTGCCTTAAGAAAATTTGTTTTCCAAAACACATCTTTAAAGTTTATTAGTGCTTATTCTGCGAAGGAAGCCACACAGCTAATTCAAGAACATCCTGATGTTGCCATCATCTTGCTTGATGTGATTATGGAAACAGATGATGCTGGCTTAAAGTTTGTTAAATATGTCCGGGAAGTGCTAGGCAATCAGTTAGTGCGAATTATTTTACGCACGGGTCAACCCGGACAAGTGCCAGAAAAAAGCATTATTATGGATTACGATATTAATGACTATAAAACTAAAACTGAATTAACGACATCAAAGCTATACACTACAGTGCTAACAGCTTTGAGAAGTTTTTGTCTAGGTCAGAAACTGCAGTCTGAAATAGAGCGGCGCGAACAAGTAGAGAAAGCACTCCGTATCAGTGAAGAAAAAGAACGCCAAAAAGCTCTTGCCTTAGAGCATTTTGTCAAAGAACTGCAAGAAACACAACTCCAGCTAGTTCAAAGTGAAAAAATGTCTAGTCTCGGTCAATTAGTTGCAGGTGTCGCTCATGAAATTAACAATCCGGTTAACTTTATTTACGGTAACCTCTCGCACGCCCACGACTATATTAAAGAACTCATCTATGTGTTGAATCTTTACCAACGGTATTACCCGCAACCTGAAGCAGAAATTATTCATGCAATAGAAGATCGAGAGTTGCCATTTATCATAGATGATTTACCAAAATTGCTTGCTTCCATGCAGTTAGGCATCGAACGGATTCGCATTATTGTGGAGTCTCTGCGAAATTTTTCGCGCTTAGATGAAACTGAAATCAAATCAGTAAATATCCACGAAGGTATTAATAGCACCTTGATGATTTTACAGCATCGCCTCAAGGCTAAGTCAGATCGTCCTGCTATTAACGTGATTAAAGACTATGGCACCTTGCCACTTGTGACCTGTTATGCAGGTCAGCTTAATCAGGTGTTTATGAACCTTTTAGCGAATGCTATAGATGCTTTGGAAGAGCGGGGAAGTAGAGAAAATGGTACAGTTTTTCACCCCCAAATTTTGATTCGTACTGAATTCGTACCGGGCAATTCCTATGACAATATTAGCACTGATTCAGGCATTCGGGTCACAATTGCTGATAATGGTATTGGCATGACTGAGAATGTTCGTTCAAAACTTTTCACTCCCTTTTTTACTACTAAGCCAATCGGAAAAGGTACAGGCATGGGATTGTCAATCAGCAGAAAAATTCTGCTAGAAAAACACTGCGCTGAAATACAGTGTTTTTCAACGCCTGAGCAGGGAACGCAGTTTATTATTGAGATGCCGACTATCTGTACAGCAACCAATTTCGCGGTATCTATGGTCTAGGAAACTGATTGGGCCCAATTCATCATATAGCGGTTTTCAGTTGCAGGGGAGAAATCAGCAGTCATTAGTCATTAGTCATCAGTCATTAGTCATTAGTCATCAGTCAACAGTCAACAATGCGGACGGTGCAACCGGAATCGATATAACTCCTATCGAAACTTCCGTTCTGACTCTTGAATGGGAACATCATTAATGCTGGCTTCACGTCTTCGCATTAAGCCATTTTCTGCAAATTCCCACTGTTCATTACCATAGGAGCGATACCATTCGCCAGAATCATCGTGCCACTCATACTCGAAGCGAACAGAAATCCGATTCTCTGTAAAACTCCACAGTTCTTTCTGCAAACGGTAATCTAGTTCCTTTGCCCATTTTCGTCTTAAAAAAGCTTTGATTTGTTCCCGTCCGCTGAAGAATTCGGCACGGTTTCGCCACTGAGAATCTTCGGTATAAGCTAAGGCTACTCGTTCTGGATCGCGGGTATTCCAGGCATCTTCTGCTGCTTGGACTTTGGCTTTAGCTGTTTCCAACGTAAAGGGCGGTAGAGGTGGTTTAGTTTCCATCAGCTTTGTTTTTTGTGATTATAAAAGATCGGGTGCGGGATGCTCGCGCTACAGATAGAGTGTTGGGAATTTGATATCAATCCTCTGCATCGGGATCGATTCCCATTGCTCGCAGTCGCTCCGCTAACTGGGTGACTTTTCGCTCTGCTTGTTCGGCTCTTTCTCGTTCTTGTTCGGCTCTTTCTCGTTCTTGTTCGGCTCTTTCCCGTTCTTGTTCGGCTCTTTCCCGTTCTTGTTCGACCAGGGCCCGCTCAATTTCAACTTGTTCGGAGCCAGTTAACAGCAAATTCCCCTGCGAATCCCACCACCGCAGCCAAAGAAGTTCTTGATTTTGATAGCTTCCCTGCCACAGCCCCAATTCTACATCTAGTACAGGAATGGGATAGTGACCGCGTTCGTTTGGCTCCATCCTTCGATACACAAAATCTATTAGGTGATAGACCTCTAAATTGCCCGTTCTCATTTCATAAATGCCGTAGTAAGGAATGCGGATAATTCTCTCGTACACCCAAAACTTACCCGGTTTAGTGGTGGTACCGTCAGCGGCCACAGACAGCGGAGTACGATCGCGCTCTTCCTCTCCATTACCGCTAGCAAATTCTAAAGCAATGAACGGAGCCATGTGTTCCCGCCAAAGTACATAAGAACGGCGAAAACCGTCAAGTGTTGCCGGTACATTCGGCACGTAAAACCAATCCGGTGCTTCTGCACCTCGCTCTGGCGGGTCAGTTTCTCGCCAGTAAATGCCGCAATCTTGCCCGATCGCATATTGTCCATCTGGATGCAGCCGCTCTACAACTGGCCCGATCGAATCTGTCAGAATGATGCTCTGGGGATGCTCCTGAAAATTTTTCACAAATGTACCGTCTTCGTCTGGCAATTGGGTATGGTCGGGGAATGCAGGAGGCAGACCAGCAGCAGTTATTGTCTCGTCCATCGTCTTTTCCGTGCAGTTATTGTTCATTGTACTGCGAAATTTTAGAGCAATCTGATTTAAAACTTTAGCTAATTTTAACTAAACCCAGCTAACCACAAGGGAAGCATCAGCAGCAAACCGACGGAAGTGAGGGCGATGGTGCTAGCTAACAATTCGCGATCGAGCTCGTAGACTTATGCTAAAATCAGCACGGTAAGAGCTGTGGGCGTTCCCGACATCAACACCAACACCAACCTCGGATCGCCGCTCAGTCCGAAATAACTAGCACCCAATCCGATCGGCACCGGCACTATTACCACTTTTAACAGCGACGAGATTAAAGCGAGTTCAAAACTTTCCCATTTCTTAATAGACCTCAGCCGGATGCCAACCAGCAGCAAAGCACTGGCAATTACTACCCAAACTGCCGTCTGCAATCCCGATTCTACTGTCTCGGGCAGGGGAATGTTTCTCGTGAAAAAACCAATTTAAAAGGCCCACAGAGCGGGAGCTGTTAGCACGTCCCGCAGCGGAGTCCACCAGTGTTTTTTTTGCTCGGAATTCCCGAAATAGCTAGCAATAAATACACCGAAACAATAAGTTCCAATAACGTTGTTAGTAACGCTGTATAAGACTGCCCAGTTGTTGTTATGGCTGCTGATGATAGAGGGGGTGATTGCTAATCCGACAAAGCCTGTAAGCTGTGTTGCATCTAGATTGCCTATGGTATTAGAGAGGGAGAGGGGGTGAAGGGGAGAGGGGGAGAGGATTTGACGATTTTTGATCGGGACTCGAAATATACAATTTAAATGCACAACAGCTTAGCAGTTGGGCCCGTAAGGCCAGTTCAATAGGGGTAGCATTCGATCGACAATTTAGCTAGCTAGTGCGATCGCCACCAAGCGCGCACTGAGCGTTAGTTGGTAGTTATCAAACCATCGGAGCAAATCCTGTCGAAACTTTATTGAAGAGACGATAAAATCGAGTGGAGAACTCTAAAAATAAACAACTCTCAATACTTAATAAAGTAACCAAAAGAGACTTACAGCCATGTCACAGGCTTATTTAGCAAGCTAAGCAGCATTTAAATGACCTCTAAAGAAATAATCAAACCATGAGTGGGGTGGGCACGCTAACCCGCCCGAAATATGCAATTAAAATGCACAACAGCTTATTAGATAAGCTGTTTTTAAGCTGTCAGCCAAATATTAACCTTATTTTTAATTGTGTTGCCGCTTTAACAATCAACTATCCTTCATTTAAAAGCTGAGGTAATAAATACTCTAGCTCTTCAATTGATTTAAACAACATTGCATTAGCAATATATGTTTTTTATCGAAGGTCATACACATTCAATTAAGTTATAGTCAGAGACTCTATTCGGCAAGTAATTTTCCATAAAAATTGGGCATTTGGGTTTAATAATTTGAGGTAATCTTTTATTTTTTTTTGCTCCACGACTTTAGCCATTAGTCATTAGTCAGCAATTAGTAGTTATTAGTCAGATGACCGAAGAAAAAGGGAAGAATATCTAGTTTTGCAGTCTTGCCTGTTTATTTGCTAAGGTAGAGGTTGCGCTCTGTCATCAATAAACGTTAGATATATGCACAGGTTATTAACTGGAAAACTGAGAGTAGAGTATTTAACAATACCGATCGCCAATCTTCCAGCAAATCTATCCGCTACTAAAGTTGTACAACTTACTGACTTTCACTATGACGGGGTGCGGCTGTCGGAATGGTTGCTAGAAGAGGCGATTGCTGCAGCCAATGAAGCCCAACCAGACCTGATTTTTTTAACTGGCGACTTTATTACCTACGACCCGGCACCTATTTACGGCTTAGTGCAGCGATTGAAAAACTTACAAAGTCGGGCGGGAATTTACGCGGTTTTGGGCAATCACGACCACTATTTTCCTGGGGCAAAGAGAGAGGTTGCTAATGCTTTAAATAGCATCGGGATTAGGGTTTTGTACAACGAAGCAATTTATCCTTTGGGATCCCAATTGGCTTTAGTTGGGTTCGCAGATTTTTGGTCTGGCGATTTTGCGCCTAAACCTGTAATGGCATCAATAAATCCCGCGATTCCTCGGATTGTATTGTCTCACAATCCTGATACTGCTGAAAATCTGCAAAATTGGCGGATTGATTTGCAGTTGTCGGGGCACACTCACGGCGGTCAAATCGTTATTCCCGGTATCGGGCCTTTGTTCGCTTGGGTCAGAAAAATTGGCTATTTGATTCCTAAACCAATCCGAAAGTTCATTCCTTTTGTGTGGGCTGGCGATCGAGTAGTTGCTCACTGGGAATGGGCTAGCGGTTTGCATTCGGTTGGGAGTAATTTGCTGTACGTGAATCGCGGTTTGGGAACTTATGCGCCCGGGAGGCTATTTTGTCCGCCGGAGGTGACAGTAATTACTTTGGTTTGTCAACATCCCTAAGGGCTGGCTTAGGGGGTAAACTTTTCCGAGAACAGATAATATTTGTACAAAACTAGCCCGGGTTTTTCCGAAAGTAAATAAAGTTATATATGCGGAAGGTGAGGTCTGCATGGCTGCCTACAAGATTTTTTGGGCAATTCCTATTATTATTAGCTAGCTTCTCCAAAGCGATAGCCTCTGCCGTAGACAGTGTGAATTAGCACAGATTCGCCCGGGGCTTCTATTTTGCGCCGCAGCAGGCGAATTTGAGCTGCTAATACATTGCTGCTGGGTTTTTCTGCTTCACTCCACAAATATTGGTGGATTTGTTCGTGTGTTAGCAATTGACCGGGATGGCGCATTAAGTATTCTAATAACTGACATTCTTTTTCTGATAAATCAATTGTGCGATCGCTCCGATAAGCTAATTGATTGTCGTAGTCTAGCTGTAAATCTGCCACTTGTAGCCGCCCGACAGCAACCTCAGCATCAAAAGTAGGAGGCCGCCGCAGCAATGCGCGGACTCTGGCTAGCAGTTCTCGCAGTTCAAAAGGTTTGACTAAATAGTCGTCTGCACCGGCGTCGAGTCCTTGTACGCGATCGTCTAGGGTATCTTTGGCGGTGAGAAATAGCACTGGCGTACTCCGTCCTTGCGATCGCAACTTCTGGCAAATTGCCAGTCCGGTTTGTCTCGGCAGCATCCAATCCAAAATCAGCAAATCGTAATTGCCCTGCATTGCTAAATTAGTGCCACTTGCTCCGTCAAATGCCACATCAACTGTATAACCTTCGCGGGTTAAAACTCGACTCAAAGGGTCAGTCAACTCAACTTCATCATCAACTAAAAGAATCCGCATCCTGATTTCAAATTTGAGATTTGAGATTTTAACTAAAGTAAAGTGATTTTTACTACATTTTCAAATGTGCAATACTTTCCGGTTCGCTGCAAGCTGCTGCTACCCATTCCTGGATTGCAGGTAGTGCCAAAATTGCATCAGCATAAGCTTTTGCTTCTGAATCTAATTTGACTTCGTAGGTGACAAAACGCATGACAACAGGGGCAAACATAGCGTCAACAACTGTAAATTTTCCGAACAGCATATTGCCGCCTGTTCCGAATTTTTGGCGGCATTCGCGCCAAATGGCCAAGATGCGATCGATCTCTGCTTCTACACCGGGAGTTATCCCTTCTCCCGGATAGCGGTTGCGGCAGTCCATCGGCATATTTTCGCGCAAATTGTGGAACCCGGCGTGCATTTCGGCACAGATGGAACGAGCTATCGCCCGTTCCGCTACATCGGCCGGCCACAAATCATTAGCAAAGCGTTCTGCAACGTATTCGCAAATTGCTAAAGATTCCCACACTTTCAGGTCGCCGTCGATTAAAACTGGCACTTTTCCCGAGGGAGAATAGCGCCGAATTTCCTCATGGGTTGTCGGCCAGTCTAAGGGGATTCTCACCTCGGCAAATTCTAGTCCAGCTTGTTTCATCGCCAGCCAAGCACGCAGCGACCAAGAGGAATAATTTTTGTTGCCGATTACCAGAGTCAATTTGGTCATATTTTAGCTGTCAGCTATTGGCGATCGCCCGTTAAATTTTAAGTTTTAGAGTTGAATACACAAAGGCGTGACACACAATGGCGATCCTCTTCGAGGGCTTCGCTAACGCCTGAGCGCTCAGTTCTCTGCACCAGCCTCTGCAAGCATTTTACATTAACAGCCTCCGGGCCTTCCACGTTTTTCTGCAAACTTCGATCGGGGGGCTTCATTGAACACGCTTGATTTCACATGGGCGGATCAACACTGTGAAAATTTCCGTCAAATTCTTGAGTGTCAAACTCTTGATTGTTTTGCATACCGACCGCCCTTTAAAAAAGTGACTAAATATAATATATACCCAAACAAAGGATCGAGCAATACCAAAAATTTATTTCCCGCTATGAACTCTATGTGTTATTCTGAGTTGGGTAAAAGCTGTTTCTGCTTGTGCCGCGATCGGCCCCTTCCCAAACTGAGCAATTTACACTCTAAAACTTGACATGATTACTGTTGCACTTCCCAAAGGCGGACTGTTAGGAGATAGCATTCGGCTGTTTAAATCGGTTGGATTAGACTTCAGTGCTTTTCTCGATTCCTCTAACCGACAACTTCAAATTTATGACCCTACCGGAACTGCTAAAGCTTTGCTAGTAAGGACGCACGACGTGCCGGTTTATGTGGAATACGGTCAAGCTGATTTGGGGATTGCTGGTTATGATGTTTTGCGGGAAAAAACTCCGAAAGTTGCCAATTTAATTGATTTAAAATTTGGCAAGTGTCGGCTGTCTGTGGCCGTGAAGGAATCTAGTTCTTATCGACGAACGGTGGATTTGCCTCCTCACGGTAGAGTTGCTTCTAAGTTCGTACACTGTGCAAGGGAATATTTTCACAATTTGAATTTGCCGGTGGAAATTGTGCCGCTTTACGGTTCTGTGGAGTTGGGGCCGATTACGGGTATGTCGGAGGCAATTGTGGATTTGGTTTCGACTGGCAAAACTTTGCGGGAAAATGGTTTGGTGGAAATTGATGTTTTGTTTGAAAGTTCGGCTTATTTAATCGGTCATCCTTTGAGTTACCGTTTGAATGCGGGGGGGGTTAATGAGTTGATCGGGAAGTTGAGAGAGCAAGTTTTGACGACTGTTTGATGGTCTAACATTAGAGTTTTCTCATAATACCAATTTAAAAAAGTCTGGCTACAATCCTCAATTTTATACCAATTATTAAAAGTGTCCCTACAGATGCTCGCGTACTTTTCAGAATTGGTATAAGTTCGTAGCCAGGACTTTAGCCGTTATTTGCGCTCGTAAAGAGGGCTGAAGTGCTCGCTACGAATGGGATTACTTTAGCATAGCTTTTATTTGCGCTCTCTTGAGAAAACTGAATTCTTCACTACGAACCGATATGATGGATAAAACTGAATAACTCACTAGGAACTGGTTCTATTTAGCTCATTTCTGGGCGGCTACTTATAGGTATCAAACCTAGTTTTTCCTGGCAGCGATTTATATAAAAACTGACGACTGTATCAGCAGGGTTTTGTTCGATTAGTTGCTGAAAATATCCCAAGGCAGCGATATATCTTTCGGATTGCCATCCTTGAATTCCTTTGTCAAATAAAACCTGGGTAAGCAGCTTTACCTCGGAGTCGGGACTGAAGGCGCTCCAGATTTCGTAGATTTCAATAGCTTGCTGCTTGCCGCGCGGGGTTACTCGATCGATCCAGCGATAGTAATAATTGTTGCTTCGCAAATCGCTTTCTCCAGCAGTCGCCCGAGAAGTAGAAATAATAGTCTCCTGTGTTCCCACTTCCAAATCGCACTTTAATAATAGACTTTCTTTTGAGTTTGAGTTCGGACTTATGCCATTTAGAAATTCTCTCGCATGAACGAGCGCATTTTCGCTAACAATAATTTGGCAGCCGTATATTTTAGTTAAATTTTCTAACCTAGAAGCTGTATTGACTACATCGCCGATGACTGTAGAGTCCATGCGGCGATCGGAACCCAAAGTGCCGATCATGCCGATACCTGTGTTAATTCCCGTACCGATATTGAGCGGATTTTCTAAATTGTATTTTTGGCGGCTGGCATTAAATTTCTGCAAACTTTCTTGCATTGCTACTGCGGCTTCGATCGCATCCATAGCGTGAGATTTGGGCTTGTCAAATACTGACATGATTGCATCGCCTAGGTATTTGTCAATAAACCCGCCGTGGGACGTTATGCACTCGTTCATTTTAGTAAAAAAAGCGTTCAACCATTCAAAAGTCTCGCGAGCTTCTTGAGATTCTGCGATCGCAGTAAACCCGCGAATGTCGCAAAATAAAATAGTCAGCTCTTCTTCTGTGACATTGCCCAACTGAATAGATTCTATTCCTTGCGGGGCAATTCGTCCGAGAAGTTGCTCCGGCACAAATAGCTGAAATTTTTCGGAAAGATATTCGTTTGCCTCCCAAGCTGCGGCAATTTGGCGCTTGCTTTGCTCTTTTACTTGCTGATTGAATTGGGAAGATACAGCTTGCGCTCGCATTTTACTCAACTGCAAAATATTTTCAACTTTCGCCAGCAGCAAGCGACTGTTAAAAGGCTTTGTCAAATAATCATCTGCCATCATTTCTAACCCTCTGAGGCGAGAGGTATCGTCATCGAGGGCAGTCAAAAAAATCACGGGTACAGTTTGCAATGCCGTATCCTTCCGCAGGCGATCGCACACATCAAAACCGTTCATCTCCGGCATCATAATATCCAGTAAAATTAAATCTGGTCGAGATGCGCGGGCGAGGGAGAGCGCTTCCGCGCCAGATTCCGCCGATACTGTGGCGTATCCTTCCAGGCGCAATAACTCTTCCAGTAAAGTCAGATTAGCTGGCTCGTCATCAACCAACATGATGCAGGGCGACTTGTTTGACATGGAATATATATATTGAATTTAGCTCGGGACTTGCGCGTGCGGAACCTCGAAAACTGGTTAATTCGTATATTTCTCGTTACTAAACTCGATATTTTTCGTAGGAACCGGGTTTCTGAGGCAAGTGTGCGCAAGTCCTATAGATATTTATCTACTATTGAGTTTAACCTTTCTTGTTATCCATTCTCATAAATGGCTGTGCTGGAACTGCAAATAATTATTGTTAGGTGAGAAAAGAACGGACAGTAGCGATCGTCAAATTCAAATCCAGCGGCTTGCTCAAATAAGCAGAAGCGCCCGCTTCCAAACATCGATCGCAGTCACCGGGCATCGCCATCGCCGTCACCGCAATCATCGGTACCGAATCCCAGACAGGATCTGCTTTAATTCGGCGCATCAACTCAAAACCGTCAACATCCGGCAACTGAATGTCCATCAAAATCAAATCCGGCACCAACTCCGGGGCAGTAGAGGCGGCGAGAATACGATCGACCATAGCCGAACCATCCGCGATTATCTCTACCCCGTACCCCTCCAATTCCATCACCTCAGAAATTAACATTTGGTTAAAAGGCTGGTCTTCGACAACCAAAACCCGCTTGCTGCCAATTGGTAAAGCAATGGCACAAGCAGGGATTAACTTGGAATCCAAGGCACAAGAAGCAAAGTTTCCCAACTGTTGACGCATCTCCGTCAAAGGCAGCCAAACGCGGAAAAGACTTCCCCGATCGCAAACCGATTGAAAAGAAACAGTCCCCCCGTGCAATTCTGCCAGACGCTTAGTCAAAGCCAAACCCAAACCTGTACCTTCGTGTCGCTTAGTCAGGGAAGAATCCACCTGTTGAAAAGGTCGAAATAGCAAGTGCCAGCGGTCTTGAGGAATGCCGATGCCGGAGTCTTTCACCTCAAAACAAAAATAAGGAGTGTTGGGATTTACAGGAGAACAATCCGGCCGGTAGTCGCCCTTTATTTCACTGCCGTAGACGAGACGCCCGCTGAGTTTAACTTGTCCCTCTTCTGGGGTAAATTTGATGGCATTGGAAAGTAAATTAATCACAATTTGTCGCACTCGCCGTTCGTCGAGCAAAACTTTAGTAATGCGGTAGTCTAGTTCTAAAGACAAAGCGATCTGCTTTTTGTCTGCCCGCGGCTGCATCATTTTCAGACAGTCTGTCGCGAGTTCGTGAACGCGAACCGGCTGTAAATTGAGTTCTACTTTCCCCGCTTCAATTTTAGAAAGGTCGAGAATATCGTTGATTAGCTGCAACAAGTGCTGGCCGCTTTTTTCGATCAGTTCTACATAGTTGATTTGTCGATCGCTCAACTGTCCTGCCGTTTGCCGCAGCAGCAAGTCAGAAAAGCCGAGAATGCTGTTGAGAGGCGTCCGCAATTCGTGGGACATCGAGGCTAAAAACTCGGATTTCAACTGAGAAGAATACTCTAATTCTTCGTTAACTTGGCGCAGGTTCTCTTGTGTCTGAGCCCGCTCGATCGCCGCCCCCAGAGTCCGGCAAGCAGCCTCCAGCACTTCTTGGTGGAGGGGGGTTTGCAGTTTTTTGACGTTGCGGGACTCCAGCGTCAGCACTCCGATGATCGTGCCGTTGGTAGCTGCGATCGGAAAAATGCCGAGTTGTCCGATTCCCGGATGCCGAAATTCCGGGACTGCATTGGGCTGTTGGGCATAATCCTCGACAAACAAAGGTTTACCTGTTTTCACCACTTCCCACAGCAAACCCATGCCGTAGGGAATGCCTTTGTCGAGGAATTCTTGCATTCCTGCGACTACGGGTTCCCCGTAAGTAGCCAGAAATTGACTAGAAATTTGGTTGCAAATCGCCGTCGCTTGCCGGTCGTTTCCTTTGCCGCTAATCACCTTGACATCTCCGAAAGCTGCATTCATTGCCTCTACCAGATAGGTGAGGGCAAACTGACCTATTTCTTGCAAACTGTCAGAGTTTTGCAGGCGTTCGGTTAAACCTAAAAGAAATCTCAGCCGCCTGACTTCTGCGTTCAAGCTAGCTTGGGAGTTTTGGTATACCGTAACGTCTCGAAAGGTAAACAGCCGTCCGCCACTCTTGGTAATCGTGGCGCACACCTCCAAACAAACCGCATTGGATTGCTCGAAATAAAATGATAAACTTTCATCCTCAGATGTTTCCAGTGCTTGCTGAAACTCTTGCCACTGCTGAACAGACAAGTAACCCCGATCGACAATTTCCGCAAACACCAAGTGGCACTTCGGCTTTGTTGCCAGCCATTGTGGGGACAGTCCCCAGATTTGGGCCAATTTTTTGTTAAACAAAACTAAGCAGTCAGACGAGTCGAACAGAGCGATCGCATTGTCTACTTGATTGAGAATGAGTTTTTGGTCTGCGCTCAACTGCTGCCAGTCTATCTCCATTTTCTCTGCTGTAGCTCTTAGTATTGTTGTCATAACTTTCTAGGGATATGGCAAGAGTTATTTTATAACCCTTTACTTAAAGTGACATAACTTTACGTTTTTGGGCAGTGAGAGCGATCGAGCGGTTTTGTGATCTGAGACACTGGCTGGTTTTGGAGGGATCGGAACGGCTTTTCGACTGCATCGGCTACCCTGCTTGATTATAAGGTAATAAGGAGGAAAAGGATCGTGACAAAAGAATTTTTTAATAATAATTCTGTCTAAGTTGATGGCATCTGACTTGAAACAATTGTGCCCCACCCCGTGCTAAATTTCCTCTAAAAAAATCTAATTCGGATGGTCATAAAGGAGCAGATGTCACAATGCACTTACGACTCTACCAGAAATTTTTATTAGCAATAACTTTGTTATTTGGATTAACAGGTCAAGCAAGTGTTGCCTTCAATAAAATAGGCGTAAGGTGTGCCACAAGCACCCGGAGGAAGTGATATCAGTTTCAAAAAAGGATGCAACTGTGCGTGAACCCAACCCATATCGATCGGCTTTGCGATCTGAGACACTTGCTGGGTTGGGACGGGGAGGGGAGCGGCTTTTCGACTTGCATCATGCAACGCCGTGCGATCGACCTTTTGAGTTGCATTATGTAATGCCGTGCGATCGACCTTGAGACTTCCATCATGTAATGCCGTGCGATCGACCTTGAGACTTCCATCATATAATGCCGTGCGATCGACCTTTCGGCTTGCATCACACATTCAATTAAAATCACTTACCAGAAAACACTTAGACTCACTTGAGCAAGGTTCGAGACGAAATTGTATTTTGTGCCGCTGTCGAAGACCCAATTTTTTTGTCAACCGCATACCATGTATAATAGCAAGCAACAATCACTTTTGAAAACCCCCTTAAGTTAACTGACACTCTTGTAAAAATTCTGTAAACTTCACTTCGCTGTAGCCACATAAAAATACCCATTTGAGCATTAATTTGGGATTCAAGGTGAACGGTAAACCTTAAAAACTTCCGTAAAAACTCTCTAGCTTTACTCTCATAATGGTGATAGAGGGTTCGTAATCGAAATTCATTCGATCCGTTAAGTCAGGTAAAGACCCAGGTTACAAAGTTTAATGATCTTTTCTATTTTTTTCATCGAGCTTTTAACTAGATATATTTGTGGCATCGCTATCAATCTTTTCATTTATAATCAGGGACATCAGGAGGACTTATGAACTACTGGGGACAACCTTACGGTGAAAAGCATTACTGCGAAAGACCTAATTGCCAATAACCATCAAAGCTAGCCAGCAATCAGTACAAGCATCAGTTGCCATCAGACAATTGATCCAATTCCCACCTGCGTGCTGAAGTCTGAGTTTGTGGTGGCAACTCAAAAGGAAATTGCCCAACAACAGCACCTACTTCAGCATTTCAAACTGAAATTATTCTATGGTTATCTGCCCGGTAGACTGCGGGATACACCAGAAAATTATTGGTCAAATTCTTCGTCACATTGGTCGAGTTCTGCGTCGGCTCGAAATGATTGTCAGCCTCGGCCAGGATATTACAAGTACACTTTAGTTAAGCAGCCCCGACATTCGAGTGGGAGTGGCAGTAAATTATTTTGGCTGACGGTAATTGGTGCGGCGGTGTGATTCTGGTTTTTCCGGTGATTGTCCGGTAATTCAGGGAGCGATGAGGTATTTTCTCCGGTTTTTATTAGCTTTAGTAAGGGCGGCGCTCCTAGTAGTAACCTATGGAAATATACAAGCTATTGGAAATCAAGATTTAAAACTTGAAAAGGTAACAAACATGGCATCTAGAAAATCTAAGCGCAGTAAAAAGTTCAAACAAAATGACCTTCAACTGAAAGAAAATGGCCTTCAACTGAAAATGGAATGGCCAGAAATTGTGGCAATCTCCATCCCCGAAAACAAGCCCGGTGTCACTGCAGAATTCAGCTTTACTGTCAGCCTGACTAATAATACACCAGCCCCTATTCCCTTGGCTATAGATTATGATGCTTTAATTCCAGAAATATTCGGGCCAGATGGTCAAGCACTGCACCGAAGAGAACCGATAAATAGGCTTGTTGGGAACGGAGAATATCATGGCTCCTTAGTTGGGGTCAGACAGCAGATATCCACCTCTATGAAGGGAATACTATCTTGGAAAAATAATTTACTTCAACTGATATTACATCGCCCCACCTACGATGAAAGCCCTATTGACCTCGATAAATCTTGGTCTTTTGATACTCTTGGGCCAGGGAAATATCAGGTTCGATTCACTTATGAAACTCCGACTGGGACGAAAGTATACACAAATCAATTCACTGTTTTTAACATTAGAGAACTACTAGAGGGAAAAGAAGTACCTCTAGAGAGAATAGAAGTAACTGGAACAAGTCAGTTGGTAACTCCCTTCGCTAATTTTCGCCTACTTCAACCTGTTGGATTGAATAATAGTGCAGTGGAAGTAGATGGGATTAGTTTTGAAACTGTCATACCGGAACCATTGTTAACCCTGCCAAATAAGAGTGAGAGTTCATACCAATCTGTAGAGATTGGTATCCGGATCGCAAATAATACTCTAACCCCATTTCACTTCCTCTTTTGTGCCAGTTTTTCCCCAGAACTTGTAAGGCCAGAGGGTCAGGTGAAGTGGAGTGGTTATGCTACCGACTGGATGAGAGCGATTGAAGAATCTGACTTTCTGTTAGTTACACCTGGAAAGAGTGTGACATTTTTTCCAGGTATCAGCCTCTTCTGGACTAATCATAGCCAATTTTCTCTTATTGTCTCTAGCGGAAATGGTGGCGCAGGCTCTTTTGACGAACTCAAGCCAGGTATATATCACTTCCGCTTCAAGTATTACAATATGAGTGATACCATTCCGAAGGAAAATCTTGCTGGGGAGTCGATTGAAAGTCGGCCCATAGAAAAAGTTTGGACTGGGCGGGTGAATACTCCCTTTGTTGAATTTCGCTTAATAGAGCTTTGAATCGCGAATCACTATTTATTTGTGTTTAATTTTTCCAACACGTAAAAATAATGCAATTCAGAGAATTTTTCTTAGTATTATCAACTAGCTCGATCATCATGCTTTTCGGGCAATCTAGTAGTGCGTTTACTCTCAGACAGAATGCAGGACTACTCACATCTGAGTCTGATTTGCCCAATGGAACAGGCTATACTTCTTTAATTGCACTCGCTCCCGATCAGACTTTAAACCCATTTTATGCTAACCCCTTCGTTAGCGAGATAAAACGAGGAGGTACAGACAGCTTCCTAAAAACTCTCTCAACAACTTATAACAAGGCAAAAGGTTGGAATTTTAAGAAAGGAAAAGATTTAAAAGGGAGTTTTAATGTCAGGCTTCAGTATCCATGCGGTATTGATACCGATTGTGGTTTGTTTGCTGATTGTCCGGTAATTCAGGGAGCGAGCGATCAGGTATTTTATCCGGTTTTTATTGGCTTTAGTAATGGCGGCGCTCCTGGTAGTAACCTATGGAAGTATACAAGCTGTTGGCAATAAAAGTTCACAAGTTGAAAAGGTAACAAACATGGCATCTAGAAAATCTAAGCGCAGCAATAAATTTCAACAAAATAGCCTTCTAATGAAAGAAAATTGCCTTCAACTTGAAATCAGATGACCAGAAAATGCGGCACTATCCATCCCCGAAAACAAGCCCGGTGCTACTGCTCCATTGAGCTTTATTCTCCGCTTTACCAATAATACACAAGCCCCTGTTCCTTTCCTACATTATGGTGCTTTAATCCCAGAGATATTCGGGCCGGATGGTCAAGCACTGCACCGAAGAGAACCGATAAATAGGCAAGTTGGAAGCGGAGAATATCATGGCTCCTTAGTTGGGGTTGGAGAGCAGACATACACCTCTCTGGGGGGAAGACTGTCTTGGCAACATAATTCACTGCAACTGATATTACATAACCCAATCGACGGTTGGCTGTACTGGCTGTTAATCGCCGCCTTCACTCTCAGCAACAGCTTGCTCCTAATCGCACGCCCGCAACTCATCAATTCGCAATTCCAAGGATTGCTAATTGGCGCAATCATTCTTTCTCTGAGCATTTTTCCCCAAATCATTGACTGGCGGATTGACTGCACCGCCACAATGGGCAAACTTATCCGAGAAGATGTTCTAGCCAGCAGCATTTTTCAAGGACAGCAACCAATAGGATTGTATTCCCACCGGGGCCACGCAGCCATAGTTTTAGCATTGACGGCAATTACTGCTATTGTGGGTTGGTTTGGGAGATTTACGAATACTAAATTAACTGCAATTACTTTGTTTTTAACTGTTCCCGCACTGCTGCTAACTTCTACCCGCAGTGCAATTGTAGCTTTGATTGTTGCCTGTGCTTATTTGCTCGATCGTCGCCCTTATTACAAAATTCTCACCGGCATAGCCCTGATGGGCGCCATCGCCGCGGGGATCATGACCCTTAACAGACCGCTCAACTGGCAAAAACCGACCATAGAACAAGTCATGTCCAGCCGTTCCCCGATGTGGGAACTCTCAGCGCGAGGCATCAAAAAGCGCCCGCTATTTGGATGGGGATTTGACAGCTTAGGGATTGCCTATCCCTACATCAGAAATCCTAAAGTAACTCCTAGAGTTGTCAAATTGAACGAGTTTACCTACGACTATATTAACATAAAAGGTGAAATTAGCACCAGAGAAATTCCTACTTATAAAGCTCACAATTGGATTCTAGATACAACAATATCAGTTGGCATTTTAGGGCTAATTGCTGGCATCGCACTTTGGGGATATTATTTATCTTTAGCGCTGCAATCTTCTATTCGCGGTATTGCAGCAATTGCTATTGCTTATGTTGTTTTCGCTGTGACCTGGTTCGATTGCGCTCAATACGCGCATATTGCATGGTGGACGCTCAGTTTTGCCGCAGTTAGATATCCTCGTTTCCAGGAAAACGAGAAGAGAAGATTAATTTCAGATAATATTCAGTTTTATTATTATTGAGCTCGTTGATTTTTCATTAATTGGTACTGTTTATTTGTTGGCTCAAATACAGCAGATTTCACAAAGTTGAGCGAGGGCGGGCAGGCACCATCCACCGCCCCTACCCCAAATCGGTTTCTTGGTACTTCACTTACTTGAAAAAGTGCTGTGTTATTGTTAGGTTACGGTTAGTAAAAATCAGGGCTTTGCGAGTTTGCCTTGCTGGGGGCATAGTAGACCTCTTGCATAAGTCTTTGCTTGATACAAAAACCGCAGATGTAAGGCAGATGAACACAGATTAACGCAGATAATTGAGGGAATTGAAAGCGATTTTTGTAAGAGGTACAGTCAGGGGAAGGCGGAAATAAAGCTGGTACAATAGGGTAAGGTGCACAGTTCGCACCCTACAAATGTGAGTTAGAGCGCAAGTCTTGTTAATGTTTCTTAGGATTTTTCGGAAAAGGAATGCCCAAACTTTCGTGAAAAACAAGCTGAGTTTTATAAGTCAAGCGGCGGTTAACTTGTTTGATAATTTTTTCCAAAAGCGCATCGCCGGTTTTTTCTATTAAAGGTTGAGACATCGATCGAATAAACTTGGGAAAGCAAACTCCCACGGCCAAATCCAGCTTCCACGCAGCACTGGTAATCGCAGGCGGCAGCTTAGCACGTTCCGCACTCGGCCAATCGGCGGCAAACTCCTGAGAGGGTATCTCTACTAGCTTCATTGCCGATCGAAAATCCACTTCATAGCCGGGCGAGGTATAATTCGGAACCGGAATAGTTTTAATCCAATAGCAACCTTCAGCGTCAGGCGGCAGCAACTCTAAACCAATTCTCGCTTCAACGCGGTAGCCAAAAGCCCCAAAACGACCGATTAATAAATCATAGCCGTTTTCGCCGATCGGCTCAGTCTTCATCGGCGAAGCGCAATGGCAAAACCAACTCTTGTGGTTGTTCAAATGGTTCGCCACCGTCTCCGCATCCGCGTACATCTCCATGCTGTCTTCAAAATGCGTGTGAAACCAAATCGGCTCAACTTCCTCTCCTGCATCCGCGCTTTGATTTTGGGGCTGTTGGAAACTCCCATCTGGGTAGTAATTTTCCTCAGAAGCTTCAACAGTTTGATATTCAGCGGAATCCTGCTTCATCGTCTGCTCTCCTGTTATAGCTAGTAAAAGTATAGTCATTTATCGCATGACATGGGAGGCATTAAGTCCCTCCCCTTTCGCTTGTACTTTGAGCGGATTGACCCGCATTGGCCCAACTACGCCCACGACCTATCCCATTACTAAACGCATTTGGGATTGCTTTTCTCAGAATATTGTAAGCACCGTTAACATCGGAATTGATTAATTGACCGACCGATGTTTTGTACAATCCTCTCTTGATTCGCTTGCCACTAAATATGACATCATTGCCAGTCTTTCCATAAACAGGGATTGGGTCTAAATTGAGAAAACTTGATTGAGAAGTATAAGATTCTTCTTGCTGTAGCACCTTAATCCCAACTAATTGAGCTTTGTATTCCAACATCTCAATTAGTCGAGCATGAGGAACGTTGACAAAGTTTTGATTAGTTTGCTTCCCTAAGTTGCTCTCGTTTTTCCCTTGTACATTTTTGCCAATTACTAGCGTCTCAATTTGTTTTGCGACAAGAAGATCAACGATCTGGCGACTGGTATGGTGCAAATAGTTATCGACTTTTTGATTGATCCAACGAGTTAAACGCTGAATGCGGGATGAGGTCTTGCGACCTCTTTTCAACTGAGATTGTAACTGTGCTTTACGTTTGTTGTAGAACTGATTAATTGATTTCAATGGTCGCCCGTTAATCAGGAGAGGGGTAAAACCTGGCTGATTTGAAGTTAACGCCACTAAATTATTCAGTCCTAAATCAATACTAGCTACGAAGTTTTTTGGGTTTTCATCAAGGGTGGACTCCGGTTCATTATAGATTACCTCGATTACATAAGAATCGCATTTAGGAACCAGTCTAACTTGGCAAACCCGCTCGGGTTTTACCTTAGTTTTTATTGAGATTTCCGTACCCGAAAGCTTGATGATTCCTTTTTTCAATTGCTTGCTACTAACAGCCTGAATCGTATAGACGAGGATATTCCGTCCTTTGATTTTATCTTTGTACTTCGGTAGTTTTGGGCGAGCAGTGAATTTAGTGGGCTGCGTTTTGTAAGCTTTTACCGCCTCAAAAAAAGATTTCCAATTTTTGTCCAATATCATCAATACTTGTTGACTAACCTTGGCTGGCAAGTCTTTGTATGCTTGATGAGACTTCATCAAACCGTTCATTTCGTTGTAATTAATGTAACCCCATCCATAGATAAAACTCTGACGAATTACGTAATTAGCAGCATTGTAGAGATTTTTGGATTGAAAAGCTAATTTATCAATCTCAACGAAACGGTGTTCCGTAGATTTAATGATGTGCCTCTCTGCTAGTTGCATTCAGACTCTCCATTTTTTAACGAGCGCAATAATTCTTTCAGTTGAGCCTCCTGACTATAGGATACTACCATTGTTTATTGATGCTTAGAATCTTAATGAAGTTTTATAATACCTTGCTTTCATAGTTTTCGTTTTCTGTTTCTACATTATACTACAGGATTGAGAGGGCAAGCGACAACAATTCACAGAAAGTAAAGCCCACGATTTCCCAAGTAAAGCCGTCCTAAAAGGACGGGGTTTCAAACCCATTTTTCTTATGAAAGCATTTGTAGCAGGAGCCACTGGTCAGACAGGCCGCCGAATTGTCGCAGAATTGGTCAAGCGAGGCATTCCCGTGCGCGCTTTAGTGCGAAATCTAGACACGGCTAGGCAAATTTTACCGCCGGAGGTAGAGTTAGTGATTGGGGATGTATTAAATGCGACTTCTCTGGGCGATGCCATCGGCGACAGTACGGTGTTGCTGTGCGCGACAGGAGCGGCCCCTGGTTTTGACCCGACAGCGCCTTACAAGGTGGATTTTGAAGGTACTAAAAATTTGGTGGATGCAGCTAAGGCTAAGGGAATTGAGCATTTTGTGCTGGTGACTTCTCTGTGCGTCTCTAACTTTTTTCACCCGCTGAATTTGTTCTGGCTGATTCTGGTTTGGAAAAAGCAAGCCGAGGAGTATTTGCAAAAAAGTGGCTTGATTTATACCATTGTCCGTCCGGGCGGTCTCAAAAATGAGGATAATTCAGATGCGATCGTCATGACTGGTGCGGACACACTGTTTGAGAGCAGTATTCCCCGCACCAAGGTAGCCCAAGTGTGCGTGGAAGCGCTGTTTCTGCCGAATTCTCGCAACAAGGTTGTGGAAATTGTGGCTAAGTCGGAGGCTCCGCAAAAGAGTTTTGAGGAGTTGTTTGCTGCTGTGATTTGATTGAATTAGGCTCGCTTGGGTTCGGTGCGTCAGACAAAAAACACTTTGATGTGGGTCAAAGATTGGGGCTGACGCACCTTACACCAATTTTCCGATCGCCAAATCTGGCAAAATCTTAATAGCTTTACTGTTCGCCGTTGAAATTTCCCTCTCTCAGCATGAAAACTCTCAAGTGGCCAGCTTGGTTCCCCTATCCGATTTCGTGGTTAAGGGCATTTGCTCTCGCTCAGAGTTTTAGTTTTGTCCTTCGCAGGGGCATTCCTTTTGTCAGCGACGATATCGGCTTTCTGACTCTACTGCTGGCGGCTTGGCTGATTCAGTTGCCTTTGTTTTTTATTTGTCACTTTTTAGCCGTCAAAATCTTAAATCCCTTACTAATTATGCTGCTGGGCCGCTTTGGGGTTGCGCGCAAGTTCAAGGGCCGGCACACTGGTATTCGATCGCACTTGCGAGAAGGCTTGAATGCTTTAGTAGTGCTTTTTTTTGCATTTAATCTGTCGCTGCTGGTGCAAATTGCTATTTTTTATTGGCCCGCGCGATCGATCGATCCGGCTGAGTTACTAACAGGAATATCTACTCTGACAAATGTTGCAGTAGCCGGTGAATTCGATTTCTGGCTCATCAAATTGGCAGGGGTTTTATCGAGTTTAACGCTGTTAGCCGCGCCGCTATATCAATACGATTTTCGGGTGCGCCGGATGCGGGCGGCTCGAAAATTAGCCGAAATTGCCGAAATGGAAATGACTTGGCTAGAATCTGAGAAATTAAACCGTCGAAAAAGGGGTTTGCTGAGGCAATCGGAAATTCAAATCCTCGGATTTCTACTTTTAATCGGCGCTGTGATTGGCGGCAGTGTTTTTTTGGTTGCCCGTTTGCCTGCAAATCAGCAGTTGTTGCAGTCGGTAAGCGGGGTGAGAAAAATCCCGCCGCTGGCTATGAAAACCGGCGATCCTTACATTCGAGCCCTAATGCGTACTATTTCTGCTAGCGAGTCGAATGTTTCTCGGCCTTATCACGTTGTTTACGGTGGCAAATATATATTAGATTTGAGCCGCCACCCTGACTGGTGCGTGAAAATTGTTAAGGGTCCGAATCGGGGCAAGTGTACTACGGCCGCGGGCAGGTATCAATTTCTGACTACCACTTGGAAGGAGAAGGCTAAGCGCTATCAGGCCCGTCCTGCTAATTTTTTATTCTGGGAAGATTACAGTTTTGAACCTGAGGATCAGGATGCTGTGGTTTATGCTTGGTTGAGCGATCGCAAGTTTTGGAAAGCTGATATTCCTCAGATGTTGCGGCAGGAAAGATTAACTGAGGTATTGCGGATGCTTTCGGGAACTTGGACGAGTTTGGGATATGGAATTGAGAACAATTCTATGAGTTCTAGTTTGCCGAAAGTCTACCGGGAAATGCTACGGGAAGAATTGGCAAATGCTGGTTCTTAGGAAGTTAACTGTTGGCTGTTGATGGTTGACTGTTGACGGTTAACTGATGACTGTTGACTGTTGGCTGTTGGCTGTTGGCTGATGGCTACTTCAATTTTGGTAAAAATGCTGTCAAACATTTGTACAATTCTAATCCCGGCCCAGCTTGCAGCGGATAAAGCTTGTCGAAATTAATCGGGTTTCCCGGTGCTAATTTCCACTGGGTTTGCTGTGCTGTTTTCGGGGAAATTTCGATCGCTACCGTGATGTTAATAATGTTGTTGTGCTGGGGGATTCCCCGGAAGCAGTAACTTTTTCCCGTGCGTTTGTCGAAATCGCTGCCGGTGATGTATCTATCTTTTTTACGAAATTGGATTTCTCGAAAAGGTCGATTGATGCCTGTTGAGTCTCGGTAGCGGTAGTCTCCGTCGGGCAAGCTTTGGACAGTCGGCCTGATTTGAGCTAGAACTGTTGGTGCTGCAAGAGTTAGGAGAGTGAATTTTAAAATTGGCAGTTTGCAGTCAAACATGGGCCGGGTAGGGGTAACTTATTAAAAATAGTAAGCTGTTGTGCATTTAAATTGTATATTTCGAGTCCCGATCAAAAATCGTCAAATCCTCTCCCCCTCTCCCCTTCACCCCCTCTCCCTCTCTAATACCATAGGCAATCTAGATGCAACACAGCTTAACAATATATAGCCTTTCGAGCGTAACATGAGGTGCTCTCGCGGCCTCCGTGGGCATAGGGCATAGGCCTCCGCGGGCATCAGTTGCGAGCGGTGTGTACCTCATTTTATTGAGAACCGCTATAGCTGAGATTTTTTTAAAGTGTAGATAAACAATAGTCCGGGCTGTGTTTAGTTCCTACTCTGAAACCCTCGATTTTCCCTTGGTAGCTCGATCGCCTTGGAGCCTTGAAACCCTTATTTTACGGTTGGCAATCAAAAACTGTCCGAAGTATTGGATAAAGTGATTGAAGCACAAAGCATAAAATATTGTCAAAAACATGAAAAAATCTCAATCTCAGTCTTTAATTCTGTGGCGACAAGTAAGTGGCGTGGCGGCTTTGCAGGCAGCAATCACCGTGACTTGGATGCTTTACCGATTGTATTTACCTCAACTTTTAGCTGGATTTGGTTTTGCAGGATTCGACAGGGGTATCACAATTTTAGAGGATTCTTTGGCAATTACGATCGAACCTTTTGCTGGCTGGCTTTCTGACAAGCAGCGTCACTGGATGGGAACTCGTTTTCCGCTAATTGTTGCCGGCACTATTCTGTCGTCTGTGCTATTTATTGCGATTCCGGCTATTTTTATTTTCGGCAATCCAGTTTCGCCCCTGCGCTGGATGTTGCCTGTGGTAATAGTAGCTTGGTCGATCGCAATGGCGATGTTTCGATCGCCCGCAGTGTCGCTGTTGGGCCAATATGCAAGTCAAACGCAGTTGCCCCAAGCCATGAGTTTGTTGGTGTTTGTAGGGGGAGTGGCTGGGGCGGCAAGGCCTGTTGCGGGAGATTTTATTCTGAATTTGGGGCCCGCTTTTGCTTTTGCTATTGGTTCGTTTGTATTGTTGGGTGCGGTGGCTTTTTTGCGATCGGTTAATCCTGATGCTGCGCTGTCGGAATTGCCACCGGATACTGCAATTTCCGAGAGAGTTTCTATCACAGCGCTGGGGTTAGTTGCGGTGACTGGAATGGCTGTTGCTTGGGGAAGTCGGGCGATGGGGGAACGGATTTTGCCCCATGTTTTCCAAACTCAAATCGCGGCGGTTGATAGTAAGTTGTTAATGGCTGGATTTAGCTTGGCTTTGGCTTTTGCTTCTTTGCTGGCTGGGGTAATTGCGGTGCGCTGGGGAAACCAGCGGACGCTGTTGGGTGGATTGGTAGCAACAGCGGTTTTGCTGTTGGTAATGGTTTTTAGTCAGGGCTTTGCAATGGTGGCGGCAACTGTTTTGGCTGTGATTTTTACCAACAGTTTGATTATCACCGCTGTGGTTCCTTTTGCTTTGTCTCTGGTACCTCCGGCCCGGAGAGGATTGGGCGTAGGGTTTTATTTTGGTGGTTTTTCCCTGGGGATGACTTTTTACTCTGTGGTGTTTGTGGCACCAAAGGTGGTTCCTGCTGTGACAACGGCGATTGTAGGGGCGATCGCCTTTTTGGTTGCTGGTGTCTGTGTCGTCGCGGGCGATCGGCTTAAATCAACCTGCCGTGTAACAAATTAATAAGAGTTGTTATGCAGTTTAAGTTGATCCCTGTCTATCGTGAATAATTATTTCATGGTTTCATCTCTGTTACCGCTCAGAGTAATAATAGAAATATTCACCCAGCCCTAAAAAATTTTACGGGCGCATATCTAGGGATTAATTGAGGATACTACTATGTTTGGCCTGACGGGAGAAACAAAAAATTTAGGGCGGGTTGAAACCGAAAATTCCCAACAGGGAGACTCTATCACCTCTGTGTCCAAAAGTATCCGCATTGTCCGATCGCGAGTTTACAAAGATGAGGCTTTGGTGTCTGCCGCGCTGGTGGGACTGCCAGCTCTTTTGGCATCCCTCGAAAGCTTTCGCGAGCGGTAAAACTTGGCTTTTCTATTGCTATATACGGCGCGTTGAGGTTTGTGATAGTGGCTGCCAACCAAGCAGGGGCTGTGTTGATTGCACCTACCATCCTCCTCGATTTGACTAGAGTTTTGCTGTACTGCGATCGAACGGAACCCAGAAACCTGGTTGTTTATAGAAAAACATTTTTACAGCGCTTTGTTGGGGTATAAAAACCCGGTTTCTTGGTCTTTTGTCCGTAAGTCCTGTGTTAACAAAATTTATTTGTGAGTGTCATCGGGTGCGATCGATGCCTCTACCTCTTGGGAGGAACGGCTTAACATAGAGTCGTGCAGGTGTTCGCTGTGCTGCCGTTCTTGAGCCATTAATTCTCTGGCTTTTTCTTCAGTAATTCCCTCCCTAGGTGTTTCTAGCTCGTGGGAGGAACGGTTGAGCATAGAGTCTTGCAAGTGTTCGCTATGCTGCCTTTCTCGTGCAATTAGTTGTCTCGCTTTTTCTTCTGCGTTCATGAGTAGTTTCTCCAATTGCTGGTTAGAATCGATTCTTATATTAAGATGCCACAATTAGAGGGTAAATGTAGCAATATTTACAGAATTTTTTACAAAAATTTGTATTATAAAAAGTTGAGTCTGCTGGCGGTGGGTATCGGGAGGGGTGGTTGCCGAGCTAATTATTGCCAGACACCGGAAAAGATATTCTTGACTGCGATCGCAATTCGATTTAAGTCTTCCTTGAGCAGCGGCGGCCAAGAAACTCCTTTGCGGAGTCCTGCTTCAAATTGCTGCAAACCTTCTACTGACAGTAAATGCAGTGCCGAGATTAATTGTCGATCGAGCATTGGAGATTCTTGCAGCCCTTCAAACAATATTTTTAACGCTAATAAAATTGATGTCACCTGTCCGGGTACGGGAGGCTGACCTTGTTTGAGACGCATCAGGAAGGCGTCGGGATTTTTCTTGGTTTCCAGGGCGGTTCCTTGGTCGATCAGAAAACTGCGGGCTGTTTTGTAATCCATTTGACGTGCGATCGATCGGAGTGCAATTAATTAGCTGGCATTATATCAGTTTTTGTCGCGCTCAATCTGGTAATATATTTCGATACAGGCTAAACTACAGCTACTCGTGAGGTGCGCCAGCCCTGTCCCCGAAAGCTACTCGTGAGGTCGCATTGTCCTGTACCGTACAGCTACTCGTGAGGCGCGCATGGCGCAGCCGAAAGCTACTCTTGGTAGTTATGGGGAAGTTTTACAGAATGGAAAAATAAAACAATGGCAAAAAAGCAAGGAAATAGCCAAAAATCAAAGATTTATCGCTACTTCTGGCTGCTTTTTTTGTGTCTGATATTCCTGTTAGTTCCGCTCATCAAAAAAATAGCGGCCGATACCCCTTTTCCCCCGCCCGCTCCTATTGAAAATAATGCTACTTTTGGAGATAGGATTCAAAGGACGATGGGGCTACTTGCGGCTAGCACTCCAACAGAACGCCGCCAAGTGCGTATCCTATTTTACGGTCAATCCATCACTCTGCAAGAGTGGTCGCAAGATGTAGTGAAGGGTTTGAAACAGCGATTTCCCAATGCAGATTTGATTTGGGAAAATCGGGCGATAGGAGGATTTGCAGCCCCGATTTTAATCCGTCCCAGCGAACACGATTTGTATCCTTTTTATCCAGACTTGCTAATTTTTCACGTCTACGGAGGCGGTGAAGATTACGAAGCCATAATTGCCAATGTCCGCCGCCGCACTACTAGCGAAATACTCTTGCATTCAGACCACATCGACTGGCTGCCGACAGGCAACAGCGACGATCCAGAACAAGTCAAAAGATACGAATGGCACAACACTCATTCTACTAAATGGCTGCCTGAGTTGGCCGATAAATACGGCTGCGAAATCGCGGAAATTCGCGAACCTTGGCGCAGGTATTTGAAAGACAATCGCTTGCAGCCACAACAGCTATTGAGCGACAGCATTCACCTCAACGATTGGGGAAATTTTCTCCTAGCTGCTCTGATAAAACCGCACCTGCGATACAAGCCAAATTCTCCTCAACCGCCGCAGGATTTAGTAAAAACCTATACAGTTGGCCGCGATGTTAAGTGGCAAGGTGGCAAGTTGGTTTTAGAATTTGAAGGAAATAGAATAGATGCGATCGCCGATAAAACCTTCAACGGCAAGGGAATTTCTGCTAGAATTGCGATCGACGGCAAAAAACCCTCAGAATTTCCTGAACTTTACAGCATCACCAGACCTAGCGTTAGTCTTGGCGTCCCTTGGCCGGCAATCCTCCAAATATCCAGTCAAAAACCGCTAATCGTCGAAGATTGGAAAGCCGTGATTACTGAGATTAACAGCGACGCCAGCAAGTTTAAATTTGACGTTGTAGGTTCTAAAACAGGTTACGACGGCAGCGGTACCAACGACAAAATGTTTGTCTCAAACTCGGGCCGCGTCGTGATTGAACCGAAAAACTGGTGGCTGAAAAATTCTTATGAATACTCGAAAAAGCCGACCCCAAAAGGATTTGAGATTTCCTGGCAGGTGCGGCCGATGTTTGTTGATTCATACGTTGCGCCCCTGATTGCAGATTCAAGTCGCGAATACCCTACAACATTGGCTCAGAATTTGAGCAACTCCAAACACACCCTCGAAATCGTCCCTGAAACAGATGGGAAAGTTCCAATCCAGGCAATTCGAGTGTATCGCCCTCCTTTCTCCAATCTAACATCTAAAGTTGAGAGTTTTAAACCGCAGATATCAGCGGATGAACAGGGATGAACGCTGATGCAATTTTATCAGCGTTTATTTGCGATCCGTTGCGGTTTAAACAATCTTCATGTTGATTTTATAGCAATCGCCTTGGCCGCGCCGGGCGTTGATGATTTTTCACACCTTTAATATTTGAGCATCTTGACTCCTGACTCCTGACTCCTGACTCCTGCTATAATCGCCAAGATTATCAACTTCTCATAGTCCCCAACTCGTGAAACATCAACAGCGATATAAACAAATCCGCCACAAAAATAAACACCCACGAAGTCACAACCGCCGCCGTTGCAGCTTGACCTACTCCTTTCCCTCCACCCGCCGTCGTCAAGCCCCAACCGCAACCGACAAGGGCAATTATCAACCCAAAAATAAAACTCTTAATCACCACAGTTACTAAATCCCAAGGCCCCAAAAAAGTCCGCACGGATTCCAAAAATACCGACGGTTCCAACTCATAAAAATTAACCGCCACAAACAGCCCGCCCAAAATCCCCACCGCTACCGAAAAAATTGTTAAAATCGGCAGCATGATGCAACAAGCTATCACCCTCGGCACTACTAAATAATCAACCGGATTTGTTCTCAACATATACAGGGCGTCTATTTGTTCCGTCACCTGCATTTCTCCTATCTCCGCCGCAAAGGCCGAACCTACTTGTCCCGCCACCACGCCCGCCGTTAAAAGTGGTGCTAATTCGCCGCAAAATGCCACAGCAAAAGGACCTCCCACCGCCCCAACCGCCCCAAAGCGAACCAATTCTCGCGCCGATTGAAAGGTAAAAATCATGCCGCCAAACAAGGCTATTAGCAGCACGGATCCCAAAGAATCCAGACCTACTGTTACTAAATGTTCCATGATTTTGCGGCGGTCAATTTTGCCTTGCAGTATGCGCAACAGCACTTGGCCGCCGAGGAACAGGGTCACTAAAAACCGCTGAAACCACCTGTTATTAAAGGTTTCATCTAAAGGTCGATCGTGCTTTTCTTGGTATTTTTTAACCAATGACTGAGGGCTCGCGATTAATTGCAAACAGGGCGAAGCACTGCCACATAGAGATTTTCGGCAATCCTACAGCAATTATTGCACGATTTGTCAACATATATTTTCACTCGGTCTGCCCTGCGGTTGGTGGGCTATACATTTTTAGATTTTAGATTGGCACTGATTGATTCTGTGGTAATCATTACTCATTTCCCAATCTAAAATCTAAAATCTAAAATCTAAAATCCTAGGACTACTCGGCAAGTAACAAGTCGATAAACTTATCCAACTGTTCCTCATACTTGGAGGCTTGCTCATTGCCAATTCTCAGCAGTTCCGATATCTTCTCTTCCGAGGCATCATCAATCGGCAGCGGTGTTTCGTGGATCAAATCGGGAGTAACCCTCAAATATTGATTTGGTCTTTCAATCGCATCATAAATTTGGATTATTTGATAATTTACAGTTTCAGCAACTCCCGTCATCATGATATGAATCAAAGGCTCAACCCACTCAACTTGACCCCAATCTTTCGCTTCTTCGTAGGGAAATTTTTTCTGAGCTTCTCCTGTCCCCAGGGATAAAATTACCATATCTTTTGCTCTCGGACCTCTGTACTTGCCATCGTCAGGAATTCTGAATTTATTTCTAACTTCTGCATAGGCACAAAGTGCCGGGTTGTTGGCGAATACTCCCCCGTCAATTAAGGCGTAGGACTCGTTTGTCAAAGAGTAGATTTTAGCAACTTCAAAATAGGTGGGAGCTGCCGATGTGGCTCTGGCGATATCTTTAATAAAATAGTCTTCTGCTGGATATTTTTGAGCATCTATTTGATCGAAAAAGTGAGCTTTTCTCCTTTCGATGTCGTAACTGGAAATTAAACACGGTTTCAGCAGTTCACTGAGTTGGCAATCTTTAAACTTCTCCAAAAAGAATTTTTCTAAGCGCTCGCTGGGATATTTCTCATCTATCAAACCGTCTATAGAGCTGAGTTTTTGCCACAACGAACTCTTAAAAATGTCGCGGCCGCTCTTAATCAAAAAATTAACAGCCTCTTGGGCTGACCACCGAGGCCTGCTGGGATTTTGGGCATCGGGACACAAATAGATGCAAGTTAAAATTCCTCCCGCACTTGTGCCCGCGATTAAATCAAAATAGTCAGCTATTCTCGCATCTGGGTTGCCGCTTTTTTGTTGCAGCATTGACTCAATGCTAACTAGAACTTGCGCGGCGATAATCCCTCTAATTCCGCCTCCATCTAGGGATAAAATTCTGGTATATTTAGCCATAACTGTTGCCTCTTCTGAATGTTTGCTTGTTTTATAATCTCACATTTGCAAGCCTCAGAGTTCCTGCACCGCTCAATCTCAACTCTCCCACCTCAAATCTAAATTTAATTGGCGGGCTGCGATCGTATAGCGAAAAATGTATTCTACAATTTCTACGTAATTGTATGCGGCGGCTGGCGAATCTGCCCAGACTGTGATGCCGTGATCGCGAATTAACAAAGCGGGTACAGACGGCGCTGAAACGGCAAAGAATTCGCAAATTTCCTTGGCTATTTTAGGCACTTCCAAATAATTTGTAAAGAGGGGGATCGACACCTGCGGGTTTTCCTCCCACACCCCCAAACCTTTGAGCATTTCGATCGCGGGTAAAGGCACTGCATCTCCTGCTGTTAGCCGAGAAACTAAATTTGCCTCGATCGAGTGAACGTGATAGCAAGCTTTAGCGTCTGGAAAACAATTGTAAACGGCTAAATGAATGCTGGTTTCGGCCGAAGGGCGGCTGTCGGCAACAGGTTGCTCGATCGCGGCGCCATCTGAGCTGATTCTGATAAAATCTTGTTCAGTTAACTGCCCTTTCGCGCGGCCGCTAGCAGTAATCCAAAAACTGCCATCTGGTAAGCGGGCTGAAAGATTGCCAGCAGTCCCAACCATCCAACCGCGATCGTAAAAATGTTTGGCTGCTGCAATTAAATCCGATCTCAAATCGCCACTCATTGTTTACAAATCCTCAGCTTTTGATCTACCTTTTAGGTTAATAGGAATTGCGCTGGCCTATTTAAACAACGTAGGGTGAGCCATGCAAACCTTACTGCGGCTCTAAATGTACCAGTGCAGATCTTACCAATACATATAGCTTGACACTCCTGGGCCTAAAGGCGTGAGGATTCTTAGTTCAAAGACTGGACTTAAATTAAGAACGTTGCCGCACCTAATCCAGAGGTCTAGTCTCCCTAAGCGTTTACGATCTCTAGGATCGAAGTTCCGACATGACCTGTCGTACCTATCCCGCGATTCAGGATGTTAATTGCAGCATTATGATCTCTATCGATTTCGCATCCACATTTACAAATATGAGTACGAGTGGATAGAGACTTCTTAACGATTTCACCGCATTTACTACATTCTTGGCTAGTACAAGCAGGGTTTACTGCAATGGTAATCCGACCAAACACTTTTCCAAAATATTCTAAGAACATTCTGAACTGATACCAAGAAGCATCGCTAATTGAATTTGCCAAACAATGATTTTTAACCATGTTGGACACCCTCAAATCTTCATAAACTACTACATCGTTTGATGTGATTACGCACCTTGCTAACTTGATAGCATGGTCTTTACGTTGCCTACTTATTTTGAGGTGTCGCTTACCTAAAATCACTCTAGCTTTGCGGCGATTTGAACTCCCTTTTGTTTTCCGACTTACTAAGCGTTGAGCACGTTTTAACTGCACTGCACCCTTACGCAGAAATCTAGGATTAGGAATCATTGCGCCATTTGAATCGGTGTAAAACTCCTTTAGCCCTACATCTAATCCGATAGTTTTCCCTGTTGATGGGGCTAACTCAATTCTGTCTACTTGAATGCAAAATTGAGTGTAATATCCATCTGCTCTTTTAACCAGTCTCACCCGTTTAATCTGCTCTGGCTGATAGAAATTTAGGTCACGAGTGCCTTTTAACTTTAATCTGCCAATCCCGCATTTATCGGTAAAGGTGATTGACTTTCTATCTGCTGAGAGTTTCCAAGAATTGGTCTTGTACTCCACAGAACGGCAGTCTTTTTGGAACTGTGGGAAACCAACTTTTTTCCCTTTAATCCCATTTTTGACGTTTTCATGGAATCGAGAAATACTAGCCCACGCTCTTTCTGCACTTGCTTGCCGAGCCATTGCGCCTAACTTGTTTGCAAAGTCAAACTCTTTAGCCCAAATCGCACAGTACTTAGAAAGATCGAACCAAGATTTAGCCCCACCATCCATCCACAAGCGAATAGACTTGTTGCGAATGAATTGACAAATTCTAATCGCTTCATCAATCGCTTGAAATTGGTTCGGTTTTGCATAAATCTTAAATTCTAGAGTTAGCATCTTTTTTTCTCCTGTTATTCCTATGATAACATATCCATCATAGGAATAGATCAATTAATAAAAGTCCCCCTAGAAGGGGGAGGCTCTAACCCCGAATTTTTGGTATAGTCGGATTTTTTGGGCGCAATTTTTAGTTTAGTTTCAATTCCATTTCTGGGACAAACTTTCCAACACGTCAAAAAAATTATCCCATTTAGTATAAGGCTTTTGCTGTTCGTCTAGATACTCGGCAAGCCGATCGCGCGCAAACACCGACGAAGCCTGCAAAGCCATGTTAAAATCCGTCAGCGAATCTCCGATCGCCACCTGTTCCTCGGCTGGGTGCTGGCCCATCACCCGCACCTTAGACAGCAATTCCGTATCTCCTTCAAACTCAGAAGTGACTTGCAAGCGAGGGCCGCTAGCGTCCACATCCACAGCGTAAATAACGCTCGCCCGGTGTACCAAATCGCCCATTACCGTCTCTACCATGATGCGAAGACCACCGGAAACGATCGCAAAATCCACCTTTCGCTCGTCCAAAAAATCCAGCAATTCCACCAATCCCGGTCGCATCAGCTTTCCCCTAGAAAATTCCACAATTTCCCCGTAACATTCCGAGGGAATAGACTCTAGTAACTGCCGCACTCCCGATCGCAAACTCAGCCTTCTAGCGTACATTTCAGGCATCAGTTGAGACGACAGTTCCGGTGCGAAATGCTTGAGCATTGCCACAAAAGTTTCTTCAACGGTTATCGTGCCGTCAAAGTCGCAGAATACCACCCGTTTCTGATTGTTTGGGGTTGGAGATTTTTGCTGGTCATCGGTCATTGTCAGTCGCACCTTTCGATAACGGGAAAAGTTTACACAATTCATCGTACACTGTCGAGCAACCGAGCGATCCGACCAAAAACTAATAGCTACACCCTGTTTGTAGGCAATGCCCTGCAGGATGTTATGCAGATTCTTCGAGAGAATCATCTAGGGAATCTTCCAGAGAATCTTCCTGGGAATCTTCCAGAGAATCTTCCAGAGAATCTTCCAGAGAATCTTCGAGGAATGGTTCTACCTCCTGCTTTTGGTTTTTTGTCTTTTGGGGGTTAGACTTAGCCGGCAAACAGATTAAATTATCATCCTCAGTATTAATCAAACCTTTCGATCGCAACTTACCCATCAGCCGCGTCACCGTCACCCGCGTCGAGCCGATGGCGCTACCAATTTGAGCGTGAGTCAAGGCCCAAGGCAGCCGGTAGCCCCGAACCACATCCGGTTCTGCCTCACCTCCGTAAGGTTCGCCGAACTCTTCGATCAACAAAGTGAGAAATCCCAGCAGTCGGTCGATCGTCCGGCGCTGTCCCAAAGTGCTCAGCCACAGAAGTTTCCGCTGGTGTTGGTAGCGAAACGCATCCAAAATTTCCCTGCGGAAGTGAGGCCAATTATCTAAGTCGTGCCAGTACATCCACACTACGTGAGTTTGATCGGCGTGCGCGTAAGCTTGGAGAGTAAACGGAGACTGAGCAACCAGTTCAAACGGCTGACCGGCGCCGACGAAGCCCAAAAAAGCTTCTTCTGTAGTTTGGTCAGCGGATTTCGACTTCGCCGCCACAGTGCTAACTTGAGCGCTACCTACGAGTCGCACAGAACCTTTCTGGACTAAATACAGCAGTCCGGGTCTTGCGGGAATCCGCTCATCTTTGCTAAAAGTCCGGCAGCGGTAGTGTTCCTGGGCCCAGTCGATAATTCGCTGCCAAGTGATAAACGGTCGATCGATCGTCTCTAGAGGTGTGGAAGTTGATTGCATAGGTGAGGCTCTGGGATATATTTAATCAGTGAGAAAACAGCTTCTGCCAGCAGTGCGATGCAAAGTGAGACCACCAACCCCCGATCGAGCTTGCACGCTCCTTAACTGTGCTGACTTTTTTTAGTTTTACCTAAACATTCAATGTAACAAAAAATACATCACAATGGTAGAGTTCAGCAAAAAATTTGTCGTAAATTTATTTATATTTAGCAACAAAATCGCTATAAAGCAGATTAATGCGATGTAGCCCCGCCCGTGGGAGCAAATCGACCATCTCGGACATCAGCAGTTTAACCTACAACAACAGTGCAAGCGGTAACAGTCCAGCGTCGCTGTTACCGTAGCAGCAGCGCCTATGGATACAGCAAATATATCGCAGTGCCCGGAAGTTACACTGAAGTGTTTCTTGCTTTCAAGGTTCCCCAGGGCGATCGCCCAGCAGGGGACACTAGGGGAAATTCCGTTAAATCGGAGTAAAGATAGTGCGCGGGTGCTGTACGTGTCTGCGATCGCCCTGAAATTGGCTAAAACTTGGCAGCAGACACCGCAGACAATCGCGGCACAGCTTGCCCAAACTCTCGAACCGCTGTGCTACCCAGATTTCGCCGTTAAAGTCGCGCCGGCGGGAATTATTGAGCTAGAGTTGACCGATCCAGGTTTAGCCGTCTGGTTGCAGCGTTTAGCTCAAACGAACCTCCCACTTCCAAAATCTCGAATATTATCTCCTGTTGTGTCAGCCGATCGGCTATTTCCGATTCAGTACAGCCATGCGCGCTGCTGTTCCCTGCTGCGAATGGCCCACCGCGATCGCATAATTTCGATCGCGCAGCCCGATGTCGCTACAGCGCCGCAAATTTGGTCCCTAGCGGATCCAAATCCTATCCCTTGGATTGATGATGGCGATCGACTGCGGTTAGTACATCCTGCAGAACGCAGTTTAATATCGCAACTGTTAACAGTCCTCGACAATTTATATCCTATCTTTGACGTAAAAAACCGCGAAAAACCTGTCAATTATTTCAAAGTAGCCAATAGTTTGAGCGAAGCATTTCAGATTTTTTACAGCCAGTGCCGAATTTGGGGAGAAGTTAAAATAGAACAGCCAAAACTCGCCCAAGCCCGAGTTGGTTTAATATTAGCAACTCAATCTTTGCTGCGATTTATTCTAGAAAATTTCTTGAACGCTATTGCTCCTTTAGAACTTTGATTTAATCATCAGTTCTTTTTCTTGACTCCGCTCCTGCTGATACAAGTTTGTGTAGCAGCGAATTCCCTTCGCCTCTTTGTCATACCACTTTCAAAAAATAATGCAACTTTAGGCAAACTCCCAACCCATATCCAGTCATTTACCCTTCTGAAATCTCACATCTAAAATCTCACATATAACCTGGCATTATTTCGAGATGAAGAATTACCCCTGATGGGGCAATACACTTCACTTAATACTTAAATTATAGCCGCATTTTCCTGTATTTTTATGAGTTCAATAAAGAGAGTTAGCAACATCTTTAATCTCAGATTATTGAATGCAATTATCTAAATTATTGAGAGAGTAAGAGCGATTTTTTGTTATTTTTTTTTCAGGACTGCATAGCCTTAAGTGAACTATAGCGGTTCTCAAAAAAGTGAGGTATGCCCTATGCCCACGGAGGCCTATGCCCTATGCCCATGAGTACCTCATATGAGAGCTCGAAAGGCTATATATTCGAGCTTACCTAGTAAGAAGATGGAAAAATGCCAGACACCAGCCCTATATAATTTGTTTTTTAAATTGCTGCACATTCACCACAAAAAAGACCCAAACAAGTGTTAGATTAAAATAACCACGTTCAATGAAGGAGTAAGCTCGTGAAAAGAAGAGAAACTATTCAATACTTAGCTTTAAGTAGTGCTTCATTTTTCACTGCAATAGATGCGGATAAAAAATTAGTAAACGGTAACTGGCTCGCGGGAAATAAGCCTAGGAATAACTATGATTATATACTTTTATACTGGATGCCTTATGACAACAATTTATCAAGCTTTGGTCAACCCATTATTGAGATGTTAAGCAAAGGCGTGCAGAGTGACAAAGTTTTGGTATTAGTACAATCAGATCTGAGTAATGCAAAGCAACTATCGAGAAATATTATTACTAAAGGAAACATTAATGTCCAATACTTGGAAACAGCAGACAGTAGCAGTGAAAACGTCCTGAATGACTATTTGAGTTGGGCTTTATCACAATTTCAGGCAAAACGTTGGGTCATTGTATTTTTAGGTCATGCTGAAAGTCTAATGAAAATTAGTCCCGATAACAATCCCAACTACAGTTCGACCTCAAGCTCAGAACCTAAATGGATGAATTTTCAAAGAATAAGTGAAGTTCTATCTAAGTTTAATCAAGCTGTTAATGGTAGATTAGAACTACTATTTTTTCAAAACTGTAATCGGGGAAATATTGAAGTACACTATACATTTCAAAATATGGCTAAATATACCCTGTCATCTCAAATAATACTGGCAGCGCCAAATTACTATTATGAGTCATTGCTAAACCACCTGAGCTATTATCCAAATCTTGACGGAGGTCAAATAGCTAAAAAGATTATGGATTTTGAACCTTCGGATATGTATCATAGTTTGACACTAACTAAAAATCATTACTTTCACCAGCTATCAGAGAAACTTAATCCGGTGATAGATTCAATCCTAAAAGCCAACACTGAGGCGGTTAAAATTCAGATTAATTCAGCTTTATTTCCCCAAAAATCCAACTCTGAAAAATCTCTTATAGTAATTTATCGTTCAGGTGGAGAAACCTTCGTTGACTTAGCGAACTTTATACTAGAAATCACGATAGTTTCTGGTGCAGATGTAACAGCTTGCAATCGATTTTTAAATTATTATAAAAGTTTTTTGATAGAGAGAGTGCAACAAAATGGTAAATTACTTAACCCAAGAATTCGAGGCAGGTATCAAAAATTTTCAGGTCTGGGTTTATTTTTACCTAGAACTCGGCAAGAACTGGAAACTTATAGTTATCTAAAAATTTATTCGGACTTAAAGCTTGTAAAGCTTTTTGAGGCAGTGGTTTTCGATCCTTAGAAAAACTGAGTAAGCTAATCCGCATTTAAATTGCATGGTAAAATAAATTTTTCCTCTTGTGGGGTGGGCAGGAGAGCCCGCCCTCAACATACAATTTAAATGCACAACAGCTTATAACCCGCTCTACTTAATTTCAGAAAAAAATTGAACAAATTTCGTGACTTGAAGTCCAAAACTCCACAACCAGTTAAAGGTTAACTGAAACCTATTAACTTATGGGGGGCAACCAGGGGAGATTGCCCGACAAAATGCGCTTGTGTAGAGGCTTTATATCAAATCCGTTAGCATCGTCCTGTATTCATCTCTCTGTTCTCTGACTCTGCGTTAAGAGCGTTCTCTGCGGTTTAATCATTCCAATGCAACCGGAATTGATATTACAGCCAGGACTTTTTGTTTCTTTTCTGTTTTTTTCATAAATATAAAGTCTGGCAACTCGGGATAAGTTTTGTATGGTATGTAATTATTTTTTGGTGCGTTCAACATTTTTTACGATGCCGATCGAGCTTTGAGGAACGATCGCCAATTCTCCCCGGTCGCTCTTGGAACGACGATGCTCAATTTCATCAGTTGACGAGCGGCTGTTAATGGCTCTTCAAATTCTTGCGTTGTAAAATAGCGAGAGTTTTATTCAGTTTTTTGAGGATACATCTCACGGTCACACTACCGCGTATAGCCTCACCCGGGCGTCAAATTCATCAATGAATATCCCAAGATAATGCCTGCATCTAGTTTAAGGCGTGGCAGGCGAGATTTGATTTTTTTCAGGTTTGGCGATCGGCAGCGTTACAGTAAATGTACTGCCGACGCCTTCTTCACTGATCAAAGTAATTTCGCCACCGTGCAAGTCAACGCATTTTTTAACAATGCTCAGCCCCAGCCCAGTACCGGGAATTCGACCGACATTTTTAGCCCGGTAAAATGAATCAAACAGCCGTCCTTGGTCTGCTACAGGTATGCCAATTCCTGCATCCTGTACAGAAAAGATAGCCTCGGTTTCAGTAACTTTTAATTCAAAGATTACTTCGGTATTTGGGGGAGAATACTTAATAGCATTTGACAGCAAATTGCCCAGAATGCGCCGCAGCAAGCTTACCTCCAAAGACACGATCGCCGATTGACTGTGATTCACAAAAATCAGCGTCACCGGATCGCTTGGAGGTTTCAACTTGAGGCTGCTCTGAAATTCCCCTACCAACTCATTACAAAACTTTGCTAAGTCTAGCGGTACCAAGCAAAACCCGGCTTGTCCTGACTCAACACGGCCCAGCAGCAGAACATCGTCTAATAACTGATCGATGCCTTTGGCGGCTGCTTGAGTTTTGTCTAGCAGTTCTTGTGTTTTCTCCTCTGTTAATGTCAACTTGTACTTGGTAAGAAGTTGTGTAGTGCCGATGATGAAATTCAAAGGATTGCGAACGTCATGGGCAATCATGTACAGCAAAGATGTTTTCATCTCGTTGAGTTCTTGGGCTGTTTGCAAAGTGCGATCGAGTTGGTCGTGAGACAATTTGAGAGTTAAAGACAACTGGCGCGATCGCAGCAAAATCTCCACCCGCGCTTGCAATTCTATCTTCTCGATCGGAGCGATAATCAAATCGTCAATACTTTGCCAAATAAATTGCGTTGCCATCCCTACATCCGAGCGGGATGTAATCAAAAGAAAAGGCAGGCATACCGGGTGTTCTGCCTGTTTTTGGGCGGCCACCCATTGCCAGTGGCGTTTCAGGGCAAGACCGTCAATTATCGCCAGGTCAAAAGATTGATTAAATGGTAAAAAATCCTCACTATTTTCTGTTGATTTTGGCAGCAATACCTCATAGTAAACTGCTAGCCATTCTAATAACAGGCGGCGATTTTCTTTCTGTTCGACAAGCAATAAAATCTGACTCACGCAAGTTCTCCTAGCAAGCTGTGAACAATCCCCAGCAAATCTCTAACGATCAAAGGTTTTACTAACATATTCCGAGCACCGTGGCAGAGGCTTTCGTGCTGAATGGCAGCGCTTTGTTTGGGCGAGAGTATCAGAAAAGGGATTTGGTGATTTCGCAGTTTTTCGCAGCACTCCCAAATCCGGCGGTCGAAGCCAGAAATATCTACTAAAGCCATACCTATCTTAGCAGGCTGACTGATAGCTTGTGCAACATCTTCAAAGCTATAAGCCGCGATCATCTGGTATCCTTCTTTGTTAAGAAATTGTGCTAATAGTTCCAAGTTTCGCTGATTGCGGTCTACGGCTAAAATTATTGAGTTTCCAGTCATTTATTAGCTTCCTCTGAATACGGGTTATACGATTTTAGATTTTAGATTTTAGATTTTAGAATGGGGAGTGACTGATTATATATGGGTTGGGAGCTTGCCTAAAGTGGGATTCTTTTTTTTATTTGGTATTAGCTTACGTTTGGGCGAGCTATTACATCGGTTTTCAGTTGAGTGAAGTACAGATGCTCGGGCACAGGACACGGCCCCGTGCCCCGTGCCTCTACTGTATTTCATAGAATTGAAAACTGCTATAAAAGTCTAAAAATACACAATTTTACCAATATATTTAAGTTGTCCAGGACTTAGGCTAAGCTGTTGTGCATTTAAATTGTATATTTCGAGTCCCGATCAAAAATCGTCAAATCCTCTCCCCCTCTCCCCTTCACCCCCTCTCCCTCTCTAATACCATAGGCAATCTAGATGCAACACAGCTTAGTGGTGAGGTGCTCGGTGCGCGCACTACTGCTAGCGGTGAGGTGCGCGCACCGCGCACCCTACTGATTAGTAGATTCACGACTGCAAAATTAGCTGCAATTGCCGAAAAACAGCAGGACACACCCGGATTCAATCTTCATCGGGTTCCCCCTCAATCCACACCGGCGCCGAACTCAAAATGCCGCGCAGCCCCCGTATCGGTTTGCTGACTTTGATGCCGTAGCGAGTAATCTCGAGTTCTCGCAGAGTTCTCTCGAAATTGCTGACTCGTTTTTTCATTACTCCGATCGCCTTGCGGATTTCTGTCCTATTCTGCAGTTGGCGTTCCAGATAACGTATAAACAGAAGATTATCCGCCAAATAGCTAATCCCGATCTCGGTCAGCCGAAAATCTCCGCTAATGGCTTCTACCTCATTAATCAAGATAACGGTGACTCCCATATTCTTCAGATACTTGCACAAAGCGTGCAAATTGTTCACCAAATCTTGCCCCTGCATCGAAAGCTGATAGCCAGAAATACTGTCAAGCATCACAATCCGGGTCTTTTCCTCCTCCACCTCCTGGCGTACCATACAGGCAAACTGATCCGGCGAGTACAGCAAAGGTTCCACGGGTATCACGGAAAGACTTCCTTGCCCAATCATCGCCCCAACCGGGATGTTAACTGATTCGCAGCGCTGCAGCAGAGTAGAAGTTGACTCCTCAAAAATGTAAACTACCGATCGCTCCCCCCTTCCTGCGGCTTCCTTCATAAACTGAATCCCCACCGTCGTTTTACCGACGCCGCTAGGCCCGCTAATCACCGTCACAGTCCCCCGTTCCACTCCCCCGTGCAGCAGTTCGTCAATTTCTGGAACCCCAGAAGAAATCGCTTCCGCAACAAAATCCTGTTGAAAGTTGTCCGGAAGCAGTCGCGGAAATACCTCCATACCAGCCTGAGTCAGGCGCAGCGAATGGCGGCCGCTGCGGAAGTTGGACCCTCGCAGCTTGGTGACAGTCAGGGCGCGTCCTTCAGGGCGCAGTTCCAAGTAAATTACTCCGTCGCTGATGAATTGCAAATCGTCATCGGGAGCACTTGAAGTGCCTTCTGAGGTGAACACCACCGTCGCCCCCCCTTCCACCAAAAACCGCAGAAAAGACAAAACTTGCTTGCGAAACTGAAACTCATCCGCAGCTAAGTAGCGAAATTGAGTGATGGCGTCCAAAAACACCCGTTGTGGCTTGACAGCTTGGACTCGTTCGATAATCTTTTGTGTAGTCGGTTCTCGCTCCACCTCCGAGGGCGAGAAAATATCATAAGTCTGAACTTCTGTAAAAAATTCTGAGGATGGGCTCAAATCGAGGAACGCCATCGCTTCAATATCAAAACCGAGAGTTTCGGCATTGGCGCGCAATTGCGCTTCCGGTTCTCCTAAAGTAATAAACAGGGGAGTTTCTCCCAGAGCCACACCTGCTGCCAAAAAGTGAAAGCCCAGTGTAGTCTTGCCAGTACCCGGACCGCCGCGCACCAGATAAGAGCGTTGAGAAATTAGGCCGCCGCCAATCACTTCGTTGAGACCGGTAATTCCCAGAGAAAGTCGGTTTTGAGACATTTGTTTGTTCATGTTTTGAATATCGGGCCCGTATTAATATTTAATGGTTTTAGGCAGTGTTTTGATGATTTTTTTTACCGGGCGTCTGATAACCTTCATGAAATCTTTTTCTACCGAAAATTACGTTAGCACACAAGAATTAGAAAGTATTGTCGGCACTGCTGGGGTCTGTCTGCGACAGTACACAGAGGTATGTTGGCAAGAACGAGTAGAAAAAGCAGTTGCCCCGGGCACGAAAATAGATTGTACCGTTTACCCCAATACTCAGGAAGAACTGGCGGCGGTGATTGCTTGGGCTCGGAACAATCGGTGGGCGGTCTTGCCGACGGGAAGCGGCAGCAAACTCGATTGGGGGGGTTTGGTTAAATTAGACCCCGCCAACCCCCCTGGGGCAGGGGGGATCGCGGCCGTGAGTACCGCGCGCCTGAACCGGCTTGTAGAACACGCTGTGGGCGATTTAACCGTGACTGCGGAAGCGGGAATGAAGTTTGCCGATTTGCAGCTTCTTTTAGCCGCAGCAGGTCAATTTTTGCCGATCGATCCGGCGTATCCGCAACAGGCAACTTTGGGCGGCATTGTCGCTACTGCTGATGCGGGTTCCTTGCGGCATCGCTATCGCGGGGTTCGCGATTTGCTGTTGGGAATGACCTTTGTGCGATCGGACGGTAAAATTGCCGTAGCCGGAGGTCGAGTTGTTAAAAATGTCGCCGGTTACGACTTGATGAAACTGTTTACTGGTGCTTACGGCACATTGGGGGTCATAAGTCAAGTAACTTTCCGAGTTTATCCCCTGCCTGAATCGTCGGGAACCGTAGTGCTGACAGGGGAAGTTAATGCTTTGTCCCAAACGGCTCAAATCTTATTATCCTCTGCTTTGACACCAAGTGCGATCGATTTGCTGTCGCCGCAGTTAGTCGCAAAATTAGGCTTAGGAAAGGGTACGGGATTAATCGTCAGATTTCAAAGTATCGCCCCAAGTGTTAAACAACAATCAGCCCGCTTACTGGAAGTTGGCGAAAAGCTGGGTTTGCAAGGCACTAGCTGCTGCGAGAATGAGGAGGATCAGTTATGGCAAAGATTGCCAGAAACAATGTGGGATTCTGGCACAAAGTCGGCAATTATTTGCAAAATAGGAATCAGACCGTCGGAAGCTGTAACGGCAATTAACGAATTGCCGGTACAGGACGCTTTGATTCATGCAGGCAGCGGTTTGGGGGTTTTGCGGTTTGAAACTGCTACGGCGGACACGTTGTTGCAGGTACGCAGAGGGTGCGAAGCTAAGGGCGGTTTTCTGACTGTTTTAGCAGCCCCGGCTGACATCAAGCAACAGTTAGATGTTTGGGGCTATAATGGAAGTGCGATCGATTTAATGCGCCGGATTAAACAGCAGTTTGACCCGGAAAATCTTGTGAGTCCCCATCGTTTTATAAGCGGTATTTAGTTTAAAGTTTGTTGTCAGAAGTTGGGTTTTTATTTAATCCCGGTCTATTTCATTTGTGAACCAGGTTTGTTTTTTAACGAACCGCGAAGGCGCGAAGACCGCGAAGGAGGAGAAATGAAGAGAGGTGTTTGTTTGTTTGGCGATTTATGCTGGCTATCTAGCAACTTTGCCTGACGGTTAGGAGGTTGTTAATTGCTGAAACCTAAGCGGTCGATTGCTTCTAACTTCTCTCCTAGATAACTAATTTTTTTTTCTTCTTCCTTCTTCCTTCTTCCTTCTTCCTTCTTCCTTCTTCCTTCTTCCTTCTTCCTTCTTCCTTCTTCCATATATGCAAACTTCAGAAAAATCTCAAGTTCCCAGCGACGATTTAAAACCTGCTAAAGAAAGCAATTTTCTAGCACAAAATCCCCACTTACCAACCCTGGAAATCCCGGGTTTCGACTCTACCAATCCGCCGGATCCGAAATTAATCGATACTTGCGTACACTGCGGATTTTGCTTGTCAACTTGTCCGAGTTATCGCGTACTCGGCAAAGAAATGGATTCGCCCAGAGGCCGCATTTATTTAATGGATGCAATTAATGAAGGCGACGCACCTTTAAACGCAGCAACCTCGCAGCATTTTGATACTTGTTTGGGCTGTTTGGCTTGCGTTACAACTTGTCCGTCTGGAGTTCAATACGATAAATTAATTTCCGCAACTCGCCACCAAGTGGCCAGAAATCAGGAACGCACTTTTTCTGACAATGTAATTCGTACTCTGATTTTTAATCTCTTCCCTTATCCTCACAGATTGCGGCCTTTGCTTGTACCGCTGTTTATTTATCAAAAATTAGGACTGCCAAAACTTGTCCGCAAAACGGGTTTGCTGAAAAAAGTATTTCCCCGCTTGGCGGCGATGGAATCAATTTTGCCGAAGGTAACTGTTGATTCTTTCCGGGATAATTTACCAGAGGTAATTCCGGCAATAGGTGAAAAACGCTATCGAGTCGGTGTGATTTTAGGCTGCGTGCAGCGGCTGTTATTTTCGCCAGTTAATGAGGCTACTGTGCGTGTTTTGACGGCTAACGGTTGCGAGGTTGTGGTTCCTAAAAGTCAGGGATGCTGTGCTGCTTTGCCTGAACACCAAGGCCAAGCCGAACAGGCGAAAGCTTTGGCGAGGCAAATGATTGATAGCTTTGAAAATACTGGTGTTGATTTTGTGATTATCAACGCTGCTGGGTGCGGTCATACTTTGAAAGAATACGGTCATATTTTAGCAGATGACCCGCAATATCGGGAGAAAGCTGAGAAATTTGCTGCTAATGTTAAGGACGTGCAAGAGTTTTTGGCAAGTGCGGGAATTACGGCAAAACTCAATCCTTTAATTGACGGAGATTTGACAATTGTTTATCAGGATGCTTGTCATTTGTTGCACGGGCAAAAGATTAGTTTGCAGCCGCGTCAGTTGCTGCAACAAATCCCTGGGGTGAAGTTAAAAGAACCGATTGATGCGGCTTTGTGCTGCGGGAGTGCGGGGGTTTACAATATGCTTCAGCCGGAGGTTGCTGATGAGTTGGGGGTGCAAAAGGTGGAGAATTTGCTGAATACTGGCGCGGAGTTGATTGCTTCTTCTAATCCGGGTTGTTCTTTGCAAATTAAGAAGCATTTGGAGTTGCAGGGAAAAAATGTTACTTTAATGCACCCGATCGAGCTTTTGGATTATTCGATTCGCGGGGTGAAGTTGCTGAGGAAGTAGTTTTGTAGGGCGGGCGGTGTCTGCCCTATTTTCGCTGCTGAATGAGATTTTTTTTTAATGAACCGCAGAGGGCGCAGAGGGCGCAGAGTTCGAGAAGAGAGAGACAAAAGAGAAAGAGGAATAGGCTTTTGTATTGAGAAGTGGTGAAGCGTAGCTATCCCGTAGGGAATCGCACTTCTGACTACTTCCCAAACTGCTAAAATTAAATTCAACAGTCTTTCACCCCGGACAACTGTTATGGTAACTCAAATCCCATCTCCTACTCAGCAAGAAGTTATTTACCCCGACAGCGACGGCTTACCAATGGCAAATAATACTGACCAATTTCGCTGGATTCTCGTCATCGAACAAAATTTAGAATGGATGTATGCTAATGACGAGAATGTATTCGTAGCGGGTGATTTGTTTTGGTATCCAATTGAGGGAAGACCGAATATTGTTAACGCGCCCGACGTGATGGTTGCCTTCGGCAGGCCGAAAGGGAGACGCGGTTCTTACCAGCAGTGGAATGAGTCAGGAATTGCACCGCAAGTTGTGTTTGAAATTCTATCTCCTGGCAACACGCAGGATGAAATGGACAAGAAATTGCTATTTTACGATCGCCACGGAGTTGAAGAATATTACATTTACAATCCTAGCAATAACCAACTCAGAGGGTGGCTGCGGGCAGAAGACGGGTTGGATGCGATCGCATTAATGGAAAATTGGGCGAGTCCTCGATTGGGAATTCGCTTCGATTTATCGGGTTCTCAATTGCAAATTTATCGACCTGATGGAACGAGGTTTTTCTCCTACGTTGAGATTTGTCAACTGTTAGAGGAAGAACGCCAGCAAACAGCACAAGAACGCCAGCGGGCAGAACTTGCAGAAACCAGTTTAGCAGAAGAACGCCAGCGGGCAGAACTTGCAGAAACTGCTTTAGCAGAGGAACGGCGCCGAGGGCAGATTTTGGTGGAACGGTTGCGAGAAATGGGAATTAACCCAGATGAATTAACTTAGAAATTGGGGTGTTTTGGGTTGGATGAAAAAGCACGCGCGGTGTAGCTATCCCGCAGAGAATCCCACTTTTTACGTTTCCGAAACAGCTAAAATTAAATTCAACAGTCCTTCACGCCGGACAACAGTTATGGTAACTCAACTCAAATCCCCTCAAAAACCTGATGTAATTTACCCCGACAGCGACGGTCTACCCATGTCAGACAATACTAAACAATTTCGCTGGATACTCATCGTCCAACAAAATTTAGCGTGGCTTTTTGCCGATGACCCGAATGTATTTGTCGCGGGCGATTTGCTGTGGTATCCCGTCGAAGGAGATAACAAGATTCGCGTCGGCCCGGATGTGATGGTAGTCTTCGGCAGACCCAAAGGAGATAGGGGTTCTTACAAGCAGTGGGAAGAAGAAAATATCGCGCCGCAAGTGGTGTTTGAAATTCTTTCTCCCGGTAACAGGCTAACAGAAATGAATAAAAAACAGGTATTTTACGATCGCCACGGCGTAGAGGAATATTACCTGTACGACCCGGAACGCAACGATTTCAGCGGTTGGATGCGTTCACAGGGGCGTTTGGACGTAATTGATGCGATCGAAAATTGGGTCAGCCCCCGACTGGGAATTCGCTTTGATTTGTCCGGTGAAGTGTTGCAAATTTATCGCCCTGACGGCGAACTGTTTGCAAGTTATGAGGAGGTTTCTCGCAGCTTGGAACAAGCCCAACAGCGGGCAGAACAAGAACGACTGCGGGCAGAACAAGAACGACTGCGGGCCCAACAAGCCGAACAGCGTGCAGAACAAGCCGAACAGCGGGCTGCTGTACTGGCAGAAAGACTGCGATCGATGGGAATTGACCCGGAACAATTGTAAACTAGACGGGGGAAAAGAGCGATCGCCCGATCGCTCTACATCAGTCCTGGACGCACTCCGGCTTCAGAAACCGGGTTTTTGCAGGCGTTTAATTCATTGTAGCCCGCAACCGGGTAATATCAATTCCGGTTGCACTCCTTATGATGGGGAGTCGGGAGTCGGGAGTCGTCCGTTCGGGAATCTGGAATTATTGACTTTGACTCGATCGTGCCCATCCAACCGGAAACGATATAAAAAACCCGGTTTCTTGATAAGCGGCGCGCACCCTGCATAACTCAACTAATCACCAATGACTAATAACTAATGACTAATGACTAATGACTAATGACTAATGACTAATGACTAATAACTATTGCCCCTCTTCCAACCTCAAAAAATGCACCTGGCCCGAAGCTTCCCCCGCCACAATTGTCACCCCATCCGGTGCAATAGCGCAAGCTTTCAACGCACTATCTCCCCGGAAACTAGCAACTACTTTTCGACTCAACAAATCCCAAACTTTGAGAGTATTGTCATCGGAAACAGAAATCACCCTATTTCCCACAATTGCCATAGATGTTACCGTATCGTCATGACCTGCCAAAGTAAAAACTTCTTTTCTACTTGACAAATTCCAAACTTTCAGATTTTTTTCCCGCCCGCCCGAAATCGCCCATTTGCCATCCGCCGTAACTGCCACAGCATTCACAAAACTCTCATGACCTTTGAGAGTGAAAAGCTGGTTTTTGACGGCTAAATTCCAGAAATTTGCCAAAATATTCTTTTCTTGCCCCAAACTCCAAACTTTCAGAGTTTTGTCGCTGGAAGCCGAAATAATCCGCTTGCTGTCCGGAGTAACTGCCACAGATCTTATCCCGTCCTCATGGCCTGAAAAAGTAAAAAGTTCCTCTCCTGTTTCTAAACTCCACACTTTAATATGTGTGTCTCCCGAACCCGAAATAGCCATTGTTCCGTCCGCAGTCACTGCTACAGAATTTACCCAGTCCGTATGACCCGTGAAAGTAAAGATTTCCTTTCCGGTTTCTAGATTCCAAACTTTCACAGTTTTGTCGCCTGCCGCCGAAATTAATCGCTGGCTATCCGCTGTTGTTGCGATCGCTTTTACCCCTTCTTGATGTCCCGCAATAGTAAAAATTTCCTGTCCGTTTTTGAGATTCCAGACTTTAATGCTGTTGTCTCCAGAACCGGAAATCGCTTTACTACCGTCCGCCGTCACTGCTACAGCATTTACCCAGTCATCGTGACCTGCAAAGGATAAATTTTCTTGGCCTATTTCTAAGCGCCAAATTTTGAGAGTTTTGTCAGAGGAACCAGAAACTATCCGCTGGCCGTCGGGGGTAACAGCCACAGCATTCACTGGGGCGATGTGATTGGTAAAAGTGAAAAGTTCTTCTTTTGTTTCCAGATTCCAAACTTTCAGCGTTTTGTCGCCGGCAGCCGAAATTACTCGTTTGCCGTCGGGACTGACTGCCACAGCTTGAACGAAACTGCCGTGTTTTCCTAAAGTGAAAAGTTTCTTTCTTTCTGACAAACTCCAGACTTTAACTGTTCCGTCGTAACTGCCGGAAATTATTTGTTCGCCGTCGGGAGTTACTGCTACACTTTTTACCCAGTCTGCATGACCGGTGAGAGTAAAAAGTTCTTTTCCCGTTTCTAGGTTCCAGACTTTAATGCTATTGTCTCCCGACCCGGAAATCAACCGCTTGCTATCTGGAGTTACTGCTACGGACTGGACAAAACTGGTATGAGTTTTGAAGTTAAAATTTATTTCCCCGGTTGACAAATCCCAAACTTTTATGCTGCCGTCCCAAGAACCAGAAATTACTCGCTTGCCGTCGGGAGTTACTGCTACTGCTTCTACCGCAAAAGTCTCGCCTGCAAATGTCAATATTTCTGTTCCTGTTTCTAAATCCCAAATTTTAATAGTATTGTCCCAAGAACCGGAAATTACTTTGGTGCCGTCGGGTGTGACAGCTACAGCATTGACGTAGGTAAGATGACCTTTGAGGGTTGAAAGTTCTTCTCCTTTTTCTAAGTGCCAAACTTTGAGAGTGTGGTCGGAGGACGCTGAAATTGCCCGCTTGCCGTCGGGGGTGATGGCTACAGCTTGTACCCAATCTGTATGTCCGGTGAGGGTGCGCAGCAATCTCCCGCCTGGAGGAGTAAAGCTGGGCGTTAGCGGTAGCAGCCAGGGGTTTTTTTGGTGTTTTGCTTGTGCTAGCAGTGCTTGAATTTCTGGACTTTCAAAGCGCATTAAGCGGGCAATTAGTTGGGTGGCTAGTTGGGTTTTGTCTTTGGCTAGAATGTGGGCAGACAGCCGAATTGCTTCTTGGATTAATTTGAGTGGGTCGGCTTTTTGAGCTGAGGTAATAATATCGGGACTTGTTGCTAAATCGTAATCTTCTATTAGCGCCTGTACTCCCGATGCTGACAGCTTGGCTTCAATAAAATTGTAATCTGTTAGTAAGCTGTATAATTTCTCTGAGTCTGAAGTCGCTGCTAGCTGCTGGGGCAGGATTTCCAGGCTGTGCGTCTGTTCTGGGGGCTGCATTTTATCCAGCCCTTGTGTAAACTCGTTCATAAATTTACGGATGTCTTTTTTAAATGTATGCGATCGCTAGCTATACCCTGCCGGAAACCAGATTGAGAATCTTTTCTCTTGACTTAGCATGGCATATTTGAATGCTATGTGCTACGGGCTCCTGCCCTTGGTTTGGTGATGGTTCGATGAATTGCTCGTTTTTTTAGTCTGAGTCTGCTTTGAGAATTTTCAAGGAGTGCGATGACAATAAATCGCCGCCAATATAATTCAACTCAGCAACGCCCAATTTACAGATTGAGCGACAAAAGCTGACATATATCGTTGTTTTTCTTAACATAGCCCGCAGGCAGGGTAAAGATTGTCGTGAGATAAACACACTCAAGCTAAAAATTTTCAGGTATCGCAATCCTATTTGATGTGGAAGACTTTTTTTAACAAAACACGATTCTGGATGCTGTGATTTTCTGTCAATTCCGTCGCATCAGCGAGGCAGATGTCCCAAGGCGTGCGGTTTCGTACCTCAACTGCATCTGCAATCTGCTTCACCCAAAGCTCTCAGAAAGCTTTGCAGGCGCGCCCCCTTCCTCTAAAATATAGTAAAGGACTTGCACTCTTAAACCGGGTTTCTAGACAAAATCATTGGTTTGACCGCTAGATACGTAGGAAGAAACCGGGTTTCTGACTCCATAGCGCGCAAGTCACGATCGCAAATAAAGCAGTATTGACTTTAGAGACAAATTTCATGGATGTTATCGAGTTTTTCGAGTTAAGTGCAGGCAAATGGTTTTCCCAGCGCACCGTACACAATCTCAATTCTGGGGAATTGCAGGCAGGTAAATCTGACCTCAACATAGAAATACTGACCGAGGGCGATGCAGCAGTCGTCAAACTTTGCCAAGAACACTCGATTAACCCGGCCTCAACTGGGCTAACCAGCGTTCGGATTACTTGGGAAGGTATTCCCGATCGCAACCAAGCTAAACAAATCGGTTCTACAATACTAGCGATCGTACCTAATCCCGACAATCCAAGCGTTGGTAAAGTGTTGCAAGACAAGGGTAAAACTCGCTACGTGATGGGCGACGAGGTGCTGACATTGATTACAGAATCAGACACCCTCCATGCGGAAGAAAGGCTGTGGTATCTCATGCCCAACCTGCGGCTGCGGACTAGCGTTGTTAAACAAGCTAACGGTACGGAACAAGCATCTTTTTGTTCGGAAATTCGGATGGGAGGAAGTGCCAAAAATGAAAAGTGACAAATAACTATCTAGTTGCCAAAGTTTACACCCTATTTCTGCTTTCTCCCTTCTTTCTTCTGCCTTCTCGGGCAATGGCTTTTAACTTGGTGTGAAAATCAGTGTGTTTGACAACTGGGAATGATATGGCTGCAGGTTTGTCCGCTAATTTGCGATCGGCTTCGGCTCGATCTGCCAGGGCGGTAACAGCCAAATCTTCATAAACTACAACTTCTGTATTTTCTTTTGTGCCATCATCGGCTGCGGGCAATTTTTCTGTTTCCTGGGCCTCTGTGTTCGGGGCTTCTGCATCAAGCGCCCGATCGAGTTGCGCCTCTGACGGCGCCAGCAAATCTAACTCGGCTACACCGACCTCCGCTTCCGGGTTCGATAAAAGTATATCCTCCTGCGGCACTCGATCGCCACTGTTCAAGGTTAAATTTTGAGGAAAATTGTTGCAGACCAAGCGTTCAAACTCGCGATTGAAATGATAGAGAGGTTCACCTATCCGGTGCCACATACTCAATAGCTGTCCCACAGAAACAGCCTTGTAGCGCCCTTGATAAAGCGCTTCCACCACTGCTAAACGCAGCCAATAGCCGGGATACTTGGTTAGCCATTCACCCGCCAATTTCTCGGCTTTTTTGCCACCTAGGTCAAAACCGTAGTGAACCAGCAGAGCCGCTGCTTGTGCAGATATTGCGGTCACTTCTGTCATGTGTTGTCTGTTGACTGTTGACTGTTGACTGTTGACTGTTGACTGTTGACTGTTGACTGTTTTCTGTTGGTTCCAAATTCCCAATTACCAATTACCAATTTCCAATTGAATTAATCGGATAAACGCACGCCTCCTTCTACAGTTCGCACGTCCCCGGAAAAAGGTTCGGGAGTGCCGTTCCAGTTGAAGTCGCTAATTCTAAAAGTCAGGCTGCCGACTTGACGCTCTGGATTAAAACGCAAAATAATTGCGTAGCTGCGGCGGCTGTATTCTAAAGTATAATTCGTACTGATTGCTTCCCCGCTTTCTAAATTAATAGCACTTTGAAATCCGACTCGAAAGCCTCCGTAAACTTGCTGGACAAGTCCAAAAGACAGGACTCTCAAATCTACTAAGCGATCGAATAAAAACGGAGATATACCGTCCCGTCCCACCTGGGTATAAGTCACGTTAAACCCAGTGTAATCGAGGAAAGGGCGGGAGAAATGACCGAACTGCCCTTGAATGCCGACGCTGGGGGCGATCGAATTTTGTCGGTCGCCGCTGCTGTAAGAAGTGCCAACTCCCCGGACTCCCAAGGCCAGTTGCACGAAAGGAACCACCGGCGTCCGCGTATACCTCAAACCCTGGGTGGGAGTGCGGGGCAGCGGTTCGCCCTCCCACAGGTTGAAGCCGCGGCTCAAAGCGACGCTGACTTGGGAACGGCCCAGATCGATGCGGTTGTTTTCCCGCACTGGTTCGAGCAAGTCTGGTCGATCGGTGTCAGCATTGATAAATTGATACCCAGCTTGGTAGCTGAGATTGATGCCAGTGCCTCCGAGTTGAATGACTGGGGAAGTGAGGACTGCCCCGAGGCTGCTCTGCACGGTTTGAAAGCCGAGAGAACCGTTAAACAGCCGATCGCGGTAACTGTATTCTGCTGCCAGAGAGTGAGTGCCGATCGCCTGGCGCAGGCGCAAATTGCCCCGAAAGCTGTCTTCCGGCAAATTCGGGAAATCTTCAAAAGTCACAAATCTTGCCAAGCCGTCGAGCCTGGTGCGCGGGCCCAGACTAGCCCTCAACCTCGCTCTGAGCCCGTAGCTGTCGGGAAACAACGGATTGCCACCGTGCTCTGCCACAATCCGCTGAAGGTAAATTTGGGGTATCAGAGTCAGCCGCACCGGCCCGTTTTGCAACACCTCAAAACCGCACTCGGCGAACAAACCGCCGCGCTCGCCCCCGTCGTAACCAAAAGTCAAACACGGGCCGCTCTGCTGCCTGCTGTCAAACACTTGCCTGCGGGGATACACGGGTATTTTCACGCGGTTGTCGAACACCAAGCGGGGTTTAGTTGTGACCAATTCCTCAGCCGTGGGCGAAATCCTTGTAATCGTCGCCGTCCGGGCCCTGTATTCTAGTTCCGGCGGGGAAAACGGGTCGTTAGTAATCCGAATGTTAGTTGCTACCCTCACGCCGTTTGGCAGCAGTTCGAGGCGTTCTGCTTCAAAGCGGACGCGGTTGACGGCGCCGACTACTTGGGGGGCTGCTAGCTGTCCGCCGCCGCCAATAGTCACTGTAGCAGCTCCGGGGGATTTGACTCCGCGCACGGGCTGCTGGCTGGTAATTCGATCGCTCAGCGGCTGTTCGAGAATCGTCCCGGCACTGATATCCGTCGGCAGTGTGGGCGTCAATTCGCTACCTGCTGCAGGCAAGAAAATTTCGCCGCTTGCTTGTTCGACGGCGCCGGCGTTGAGGCCGAGATTGAACTCCATCCGCTGGCCGCGCACTACTTGTTCGCCGCGGGTATAGGCGACATTGCCCGATGCTACCACTTGGCGCGTGACTAAGTTGACGACCGCCCGATCGGCATCAATCACAGTTTGCCGGAACCGCACAACGACATTACCAACCGCCGTGACAATTTGCTGCTTGTCATCGAATTCTTGGCTGTCGGCCTTAATTTCGATAGTATCGGCCGGACTCACCGGAAAAGGCACCGTCCGCCCAGCAGGGGGGGTGCGGACTCCCGGCGGCGCGGCTGGTTGAGGTTTCGGTGTCGGGGCAGGGGGGGTTGTGGGTGCGGGGGCGGTTCCTGGTGTGGGAATGTCGAACTCCTGTTGCCCGCTGGGTGCTGGTTCTAGCGCGGGTTCGGGAACGGGAATTTCAGCAGGTTCCGGAGAGTTATCTTCTAACTGCCGGCCTTGGGCCTGATACCAACTCTCCTGCTTTCCGGCCTGATTTCTCTCCTGTTTTCTCTGGGCCTCTGCGGTTCGTTCCCGATTCCGAATGGCAATGGCATTTTCTACCGAACCCAATTGGTAAGTCGCAAACGAGGAATCTTGCTGAAGTGCTGCTGTTTCGGGTTCTCTGACAGGAACCCGACGCTGAATTCCCACCACTGCCTCGCCGCTTTCCACGGAGGCTAGGGGATCGGCCATTTCTGGAGGCCGATCCGTGGCTGGGGTGGTGCCGAGGAGTGTGGCTGCGGGTTCTGCTGGGGCCGGTGTGGGTTCTGGCTGAACGATATCTGGGCTTGATTCCGGTATTTCTGCGGGGTTGCTGCGGGTGTCTCCATCGCCGGCCGCCACAGTGAGGGCCACTTTTTTTGGCTTGGCGATGTAGATGATGGCAGGGGGTTCTGGCGGCGGTACCGGATAGGGCATAGTTACAACAGGTTAAGTCATCCGAATTTTAGATTTTAGATTTTAGATTTTAGATTTTATAGGGTGCAAATTATTGATAATTTTGCCTGTAAAAGGCAACTGTTTAGAAAGTAATCTGACATCTGAAATTTGCAGTGGGTTTGGCGCGCCGGAATCGGGCTGCTTTCTGAACTTGCTTCCGCCACAAGATAACCTCGCCGATGGTGCGAGGTCAAGTTTTGTTCGACTAATTTTTTCAGGTTTGCGGGCTTGCTGGGGGGCTGCAGTGGCGTGCCCCCAGCAAGTGGCCGAGATAACTTGTTTATTCCATGTCTCTGCGGTTGGGGTTCCGAGCTGGGTCATTGGACAAAAATCCAAATATAAACAGGGAAACAAAAAATAAAACAACTACATTAACTACGATTTTGAGGGTTAGCACTGTGGGAGTCTCCAAAGATGGCATAATACTGGACTGATTTGCTGCTGTTGCGGCAACTTTTTTATCATAAGCTAAAGATTAGTCAATTTTCTCTTTGTTTTTGAGGATTTTTGGCCAGTTGCTTTTTGCCCAATTCCAGAGTTGCTCCGCGATGTTTTCGAGCCGCAGCATGACTCGATCGAGCCATTCGAGCACTTGTTCTAGCGGGTGCTTAATGTATCCCATCGATTCTGCTTTTGTTTCTAAGTAGTCGCCCTCGGGTTGGACGCCTGCGCTCGGGTTTTTTGGTTGTGCGGCGGTGTATCTGCTGGTTGGCGCGGTGATTGCTGCTGGGGATTGGCTGTTTTGTGCGGTGTTCGGGTTTGTGTTTTTTGGCACTTTGGTTTCCGGCAGGCGCCCAAGGGTTGATTCGGCTGTGACTGCAGAGCTATTTTTTTGAGTAAGTGCTGAATTTGGTGCTGGTTGGGGTTGACTTGAGGGCACTTTTGCGCTCAAGCTCTGTTTTAGCTGGGCGAGCAGGCGGTGAATTGCTTCGGGGTAAGGGGATATTGAGACTGGGTTCGATCGACCTTCTGCCAATTCTCCTAATTCTGCCATTCCCTGCTTGACTTTTGGGCTAGCTTGTGCTGTGTGGCTTTGAGCTGCTGCCTGGGGTTCGGAACTTCCCTCAATTAAATGCTCAGGTGCTGCTTCCCCGAATAAGTCTTGCCAGTTCAGCCACGGTCGATCGACCTCTGGGCTGTTTTCCGTCTTTTCTTGTTCTTGTCGCTGTTTTAAATGATACTGAATAGCGACTGCTTTCTCCGTATTATCGCTGGCTGCTGTTTCTTTACCGAGGAGGTGGTCTACTGACGACCAAATAATTCCTTCGATGTTTCGAGCGTATTTTTCGAGGATTTCGCGGGCGGAGAAATCTACATTGGCTTCTGTGCCGGATGTATTAATTTTTACTTCAGGGGTTTCTGTTGGTGCGGCGGTTGTTTTTGCCGGTGGCGGTAGGGTAAATTCTTCGAGGTTGACGGCGGCGCGATCGAGTAATGTAACAAAGGAGAGAGGATTGGTGATTCGACGGTCGAACTTACTGTTAAAATTTGTTTCTAGTTTTGGGGTATTGCGGTCGATCGAATTTGATGCCGCAATCGACTGCTGTGCGGGTTTTGATGTGAGTGGCGCGCTGGCTTTTTGGGCTAGAATTGAATTGCGGTCGATCGCTTTTTTTACTGCGAGGATTGATTCTCCAAACTGATTTCTTTTGAGAGCAACCGGACTCGTCTGAACCCATGCCATCAATTCCCAAAAACGACGCACCGGCGGCAACTGCGCTTTTTTAGCCGCCGACTCCAAACCGAGATTAAATTTTAATTCTTTTTGGGCAATTTCCCGCCGTTGGGGTCCGGAGTTGGCAATTTCCCAAGTTATGCGACCTTCGAGCATTTCCTGCTGTTCGGGTGTCAAAATATCTAATATCTGATTTTCTCTTCCTACCAATACTAAAGTGCGGGCTGGGACAAAACTCGCGATTCCCTGAACTTTCGGTTGGCCCACAATTGCGGACGCGGTGTTTAATTGAGTTTTAGCAAGCGGGTGTTCTAAGACAGAAGTTATTTGATGCTTTGCTGTTTCTGGGCTAAAATTTACTGCCGGATGTAAATTGTTAGCAGCATTTCCCCGATCGATTAACAGCGGGAAGCTGGCTAAAGTTTTCGCAGTTTGCGACGAGTTTAGTAAATTTTCCGCCAGGTGCAAAATTTCCGCGATCGAACTTTCCTCCGAAGTTTCGCCCGGATACCAATTTTGTGGAAAATCGGGATTTTCGTCACCGCCAAATTCTTGCAGTTCCGGTAACTCTACTTTTTGACTTGATTCCCGCAACTGTCGGCCCAGCATTCGGGAACCTTGCACCAGCAAATAAGCTGGATAAAGCAGAATTTGGGTAACCGTGAGAGTTGCTTCTTTAATTTGACGCCAAGTTCGATCGCAATTGTCAGCGACTTGGCGGGACCGTTTCGATATAAAATTTAATAGTCGGCTTTGGTATGGGCCGTAGTAACCGTTGGACATAAGTTTAATTATTGAATTCAGGGAATTGCTAAATATTGCTGTAAAATCAAAGCGAGATATTAATCGCAGCTTCAAACCCTCTGAAACCTTTATTTCTTCGCGTCCTTCGCGTCTTCGCGGTTCAATCCGATCCTTGATTCCTACACAAGTTTTATTTTAGCTAAAAATGAGTGCTTCTGCGTCACCTGCTAGCAACAATCTTTCTGCCACTGTCGAAAAGTTGCGCCGCCTCAGTCAAGTGGAGGTTCAGTCTGGTTGGAGGTACTGCGATTCTGACTCTGCTGTATCTTCAGTAAATATTTGTAACTGGCCTGTTGCCGAACTTAACGGCAAAGGACATATTGCTTGGCCGTCGGGGAAGCAAGTTTTGTATTTGGGCCAGCAATTTGTAATTCCTGACAATTTGCACGGCTATCCTGTGGTTGGTTTGCGGTTGCTGCTGGGCTTGACTTGGTGGGCAGAAGATGCGCAAATTTTTGTGGGCGGCGAGTTAGTCGGGCAGGGAGATTTATTTGATTGTGCCGATCGAGTTTTGTTGAGTTCGTCGGTTAATCCCGGAGATGAATTTTTAGTAATTTTGCGGTTGGTAAGTCCGGGTCACGATAGCGGGGCTTTAGTGCGATCGATTTGTTTGTACGAAGCTGCTGAATCTTCTTGTTTCGATCCGGGTTTTGTGGCTGCCGAATTAGAGATTTTGCATAATTCGCTGTTGGGTAATCTGGAAAATTTAAATTCCCAATACCTTCCCACTCAAATAATAGGCGATAGCGCAATTCTTGTCAAGGGGGAATTGCTGAAATCTCAGATTGATTTGGCCCTGGGTTCGATCGATTGGTCGGCTGTGTGCGATCGCGAAAAGTTCGATCGCTCGCTGTCTGTTTTGCGGCACAATTTACTGGGATATCTGCGGGCTTTTTCTGGGGATTTAGATGAGGGAACCGCAGAGGGCGCAGAGACCGCAGAGGGAGGAAGAAGGGATGAGGTTTTTGAGGTTGGAGAAAATAGCAATGCTACATCTATATATATAGGAGAAAATGGCGCTCTGACATCTATACATACAGCTAAAATATATTTGGTGGGTCACGCTCATTTAGACTTAGCTTGGTTGTGGCCTGTCCCGGAAACTTGGCAAGCGGCACAGCGAACTTTTGAGTCGGTATTGAAATTGCAATCGGAGTTTCCCGATTTGATTTTCTGCCATTCAACTCCGGCGCTTTATGCTTGGATGGAAGAACATCTGCCGGACTTATTTGCTGCGATTAAAAAACAGGTGGCGGCGGGTTGCTGGGAAGTTGTCGGCGGGATGTGGGTAGAACCGGATTTAAACTTGATTTCCGCTGAATCAATGGTGCGGCAAGTTTTTTACGGACAGCGTTACGCAAAAGAAAAATTTGGGCAATTGATGCGGGTAGCTTGGCTGCCGGATACTTTCGGTTTTGGGTGGCAATTACCTCAGATTTTGCGGCAAGGCGGAGTTGACTATTTTGTGACGCAAAAGTTGCTTTGGAACGATACAACGGAATTTCCCCACGGTGCATTTTGGTGGGAAGGGTTGGACGGTACTAAAATATTTAGCATGATGTCTTCTCCAATTGGTGAAGGCATAGAATCTGTAAAAATGGCAAGTCATGCTTTTGACTGGCAAGCTAAAACTAATTTGCAAGATGCTCTTTGGTTGCCTGGGGTTGGCGACCACGGCGGTGGCCCGACTCGCGATATGTTGGAGGTGGCGAAACGCTGGAAAATGTCGCCTTTTTTCCCAAGGTTGGAGTTTGCGAAAGCGGTTGATTATTTGTCTTTGATTGAGAGTCAGTTTTTGCCTGAAGTTGCGACAACTAGGCCAGAACGTGATGTTCCCGAATCGGACAATCAGGAGAATTTGGGGGCGCTAGAATTTTCCAACTTGTCGGCAATGAAGGATGCAAATCCTCCCATCTCACAACTCAAAACTCTTCCCGTTTGGCAAGACGAACTTTATTTAGAATTCCACCGGGGTTGCTACACGACTCGCGCCGACCAAAAACGCCAAAACCGCCGCTGCGAAGAATTGCTCTACCAAGCTGAGTTGCTGTCTTCGCTGGCAACGATTTGTACTGGTGCGGTTTATCCGAAATCAGAATTAGAATCAGCTTGGAAACAAATTTTGTTTAACCAGTTTCACGATATTTTGCCCGGTTCTGCGATCGCCCAAGTTTATGCGGATGCTAATCTAGCCTTTGCCGAGGTCGATCGCGCTTGTCGCGAAATCCTGCTAAAATCTTTGGATGCAATCTCGGCTCAAATTTCTCTCCCTTCCCCTCCTCGGCCCGACGCTCAACCAATTTTGATTTTCAATACCCTCAATTGGTCGCGCTCTGAGGTTGTCGCCGTACCGCTTCCCGATGCCGCTGATTCAGCTTGGCAAATTTACGATTTTTCCCGACGGCGACTCGCTTCGCAGATTGTCAGGGGCGATCGACCGCAATCGCACTCTACACTGTTATTTTCGGCAAATAATCTCCCCGCCCTTGGCTACCAGGTGTTTTGGCTCTGTCACGAAGACGCTCAAACTGTGGATAATGCCTGCGCGAGTCCAGAAACCGACAAAAAGACAGATTTATCAAAACTTACATACGGTATAGCACAAAAAAACACACCTTGTCAAGAAACGCATTTTGCAGCCGCAGAGATGGTTTTAGAAAATGAATTTATTCGGGCAACAGTAGACGGAAAAACCGGGGATTTATCCAGCATTTGGGATAAAGTAAATAACAGAGAAGTCCTGAATGCAGCAGGCGGCAATCAACTGCAAGCATTTCAAGACAGCGGTCAATATTGGGATGCTTGGAACATCGACCCAAATTATCAAAAACATCAATTACCCGCGCCGACACTCAAAGATATTTCTTGGGTAGAGGAGGGCGAATTGCGGCAGAGTTTGCGCGTAGTTCGACAAATTGGCAAATCGGAGTTTTGCCAAGATTATATAGTAGAAATAGGTTCGCCGCTGCTGAAAATCAAGACAGTTGCAGATTGGCAAGAAAGTCACGTTTTAGTAAAAGCAGCTTTTGGGTTAAATGTAGAAGCAGATTTTGCAACTTGCGAAATTCCCGCAGGTGCGATCGCACGCACAACCAAGCCGCAAACACCCGCCGAAAAAGCCAAATGGGAAGTGCCGATTTTGCGCTGGACTGATATCAGCAATGACGGTTTTGGAGTGAGTTTGCTCAATGATTGCAAATACGGTTGCGACATTCAACCAAATCAAATTCGGCTGACATTGCTTCGGGGTTCGACTTGGCCGGATGAACAAGCAGATGTAGGAGTTTCCGAATTTACTTGTGCAGTCTATCCCCACAGCGGAAATTGGCAGGAGGCAGGTACGGTTCGACAGGGGTACGAGTTGAATTTACCGCTGCTAGTAAAGGTGTTACCCAAGTTAGAGGAAAATGGCCGCAAGACTCTGCCCGCAGTGGGCAAGTTTTTGGATTTGTCCGCCGAAAATTTAGTGCTGATGGCATTCAAACAATCGGAAGATGATTCTAATGTGTGGATTTTGCGGTGTTACGAGTGTCACGGTGAAGAGGCGAAGTTGGAATTAAAGAGCGATTTGGGTTTGGCGATTAGTCAGCCTGTCGATTTATTAGAACAACCCATATATTTGCCCCAGAAGTCAGACGATGGGACAAGTTTCAGAATATCGCCGTGGAAAATAGCGAGTTTTGCAGTCAATTTATCATAAATAGTCTTGGACGCATCAACTAATTATGTAAGGTAGGCAGCGTGCACCCTACCGCTACCAATTGAGAATAGTACCCCACCGCAAATTTATATCGTTTCCGGCTGCATCGGAATGATAAATTAGAGGGCAATTCATGAATTATTTTTACAAGTCGCCACCTATCTCGGCGCAATCTTCAGCTATTCGATTCACAGTCAACAGTCAACAGTCAACAGTCAACATCATTCCGGTGTAACCGGAATTGATATTATCCAACCTTTTGAGACTTTGCGAACTTAGTGCCAACAAAATTTGTCAACCTGCGCCAATTAGCTCTGACAACTTTCTTCTGCTCTAAAAGATGCAAAATTACAAACGCTAAAAACGTGTACGCCAGCCAAAAATGCAAACTCCTTCCCACCTCAACCATTGCGGGATTCGGCGGAAACACATTCACGAAAAAAATTCCGAAAAATGGCACATTATTACTTCTGATAGAGTTAGAAAGTAAGAAACCAGCAACCGGAACTAGCCACATAAAAACGTACAAACTCGCGTGCAGAGCAAAACTTTTGTACCATTCCTTGGTAAACTTTGGCAGGCGTTTCGTATATTTTTTCCACCATACCCGCAGCAGAGTCAAAATCCGCAAAGTCAGGAAAGCCATTGTCAGCACCCCTACGGATTTGTGAAAAGCGTAAAGCGGATTTCGGATAAAGAATTCTTTCTGCAATTCAGACATAAATGGACCGGTAATAAACAGCACTAAATAGCAAGCTGCCATCGCCCAGTGTAAAGACATCAGTTGTTTGAATGCAGAATTAAGTCTGGGTTTCGCAGCGGGTTGGGTAGTCATTCTTCCTTACCTCCTTAGCGTTTGCTGGACAAGATTAAGTAAAAACTATCGGGCTAAAGCCCCTGGTACAATGTGCATTATAAGATATACTTAACTTAATTATTGCAAATATTTATTAAACAGTCAAATTAAGTATATTCACGATCGTCATTCCCAAGACAAAACGATCGTATGCTAGTAAAGGTGTTACCCGAGTTAGAGAAAAATGGCCACAAGACTCTGCCCGCAGATGGCAAGCTTTTAGATTTGTCCGCCGAAAATTTAGTGCTGATGGCATTCAAACAATCGGAAGATGATTCTAATGTCTGGATTTTGCGGTGTTACGAGTGCCACGGTGAAGAGGCGAAGTTGGAATTAAAGAGCAATTTGGGTTTGGCGATTAGTCAGCCTGTCGATTTATTAGAACAACCCATAAATTTGCCCCAGAAGTCAGACGATGCCAGAAGTCTCAAAATATCACCGTGGAAAATAGCGAGTTTTGCAGTCCATTTATCATAAATAGTCCTGGACGCATCAACTAATTATGTACGGTAGGCAGCGTGCACCCTACCGCTACCAATTCAGAATAATACCCCATCGCAAATTTATCCAACCTTTTGAGACTTTGCGAACTTAGTGCCAACAAAATTTGTCAACCTGCGCCAATTAGCTCTGACAACTTTCTTCTGCTCTAAAATATGCAAAATTACGAACGCTAAAAACGTGTATCCAAGCCAAAAATGCAAACTCCTTCCCACATCAACCATTTCGGAATTCTGCGGAAACAGATCCGGCAAAGGAATTCCGAAAAATTTCACAATGTTACTTTTGTAAGAGTTAGAAAGTAAGAAACCAGCAACCGGAACTAGCCACATAAAAACGTACAAAGTTGCGTGCAGAGCAAAATTTTTGTACCATTCCTTGGTAAACTTTGGCAGGCGTTTCGTATATTTTTTCCACCATACCCGCAGCAGAGTTAAAATCCGCAAAGTCAGCAAAGCCATTGTCAGCACCCCTACGGATTTGTGAAAATCGTAAAGGGGGCCTCGAACAAACAATTCATCCGGCAATCGAGCCATAAACGCACCGGTAATAAACACCACTAAATAGCAAGCTGACATCGCCCAGTGTAAAGACATCAGTTGTTTGAACGCAGAATTAAGTCGGGGTTTCGCAGCGGGTTGGGTAGTCACTCTTCCTTACCTCCTTAGCGTTTGCTGGACAAAATTAAGTATAAACTATCGGACTAAAGCCCCTGACCGATTGTGTATTATAAGATATACTTAACTTAAGTATTGCAAATATTTATTAAACAGTCAAATTAAGTATATTCACGATCGTCATTCCCAACACAAAACATCGTACTGGGGTCGATCGCCCGCCAAGCAGTTTTCAGGTCGAGTATCCCCAAAGCCACCGCAAAAGCTGACCCAACAATTGCAACCGCCGCCCAGTTCATCCGCAGCCCCGGCCAATATCCCAAACCGAATCCCAAGTAGGTCACTGCCAATACTAAATATTTGAGTGTTATCATATATACTTAGAAATCAGGGATAGTCGGTTTTTTCCATTGTCTAGGATGCTAAAAGTACAGACCGGGTAATTGCAGCTAAACCTGCTGGCATTGCAACTAGCGGGAAATATCGCCGGCAGAGGGTCTACCAACTACAAACAAACACTGTGGTTGCATTGGAAAGCGAAAAGCAGGGTGCTGGACAAGTGGTAATTTTGTTACAACTTGTAACTTTTTTATAACAACAGGTTTAATTTAGTTTCACAAGGAAGTTAAATTCCAGAAAGTAAAATTAATTACAGTCGAGTTAAGCTAAAAGTGTTTGCTAAAAAAAGTCATTCAAGCAACCCAGAAACCAACAATTCTTACTTAATCGGCACGGAGGACGAGCTCGCCGCAGCAAAACTTTCGTGCAGCCAACAAGTCCCACAGGATTGGTATCGAACTCTCTACGACAATTTTCCTGGCATTTACTTCGTCCTTGACGCTTTGGGAAGAGTTTTTTCGCTCAATCAATTCGGCGAGTCTCGCCTCGCCTACAAATCGCAGGAATTAATTTGTCATTCAGTTTTTAACATATTTTACTGCCAATATCAAGGGGAAATGCAGGCAGAATTTGCCGGACTAGCCCTGCCGGAAAACGGTACGTCAACTCCAAAAGTTGCCTGTTGGGAAGGTTATTTGACTTGCAAAGACGGCAGGGTAATCACGGTAAAAGCAACCGCGCGCGCCATGCCGGCGGTTGAGTGGAAAATAGAGAAAAATACCAACGGTGGCTCTGTTCCCAATTTTCAAGGGCCGGCTGTACTGTTAGTTTGCGAAGAAATTAAGCCCGCTTGGCAGTCATCCACGCTATCGGCGCCGTCCAAACAAAGAGAAAATTGGCGCCGTCCAACTTTGGCGATCGCAAAATTAGCCCAAATTCAAATTAAAAAACGCAACAATATAGAACAATTCATCCGCGAAGTAACAGAAACCGCTGTCAGTATAGTCAACTGCGATCGAGCCAGTATTTGGCTGTACGGCGAAGACAAAACGCAGCTTCACTGCATCGACCTTTACGAACAAAATACTAAACTCCATTCCGTACAAATAATCATCACAGCCGCCGACTGTCCGGCATATTTTCAAGCTTTAAAATCCGCAACTGCGATCGCAACAGTGGCCGCAGAAAATGACCCGAGAACGCGAGAACTTGTCGGTCTTTATTTGGCAGATCGGGACAGGAATTCCCTGTTAAACGTACCGATTGTGCTGGCAGGTCAAATGGCTGGAATAGTCAGTGCCGAACGCCACGGTTCCGAGGGCAATTGGACAGAAGAAGAACAGGAATTAACCCAAATATTAGCCGAATTTGTATCGTCAAGTTTGTCAGATAGCGAAAGCGTTAAATTAGAAGCAATGCGGCGCGAACAGCAGCAAAGCTTGCTGACCCAATACTACGATCAACTAGAAGAAAGAGTAGACAGACGCACTGCTGAACTCAAAAAAGCCAACCAAAAACTGCAAAAAGAAATAATTAAAAGAAAACAAGCAGAAGCAGAAATGCGCCGGCAGCAACAAGAACAGCAAATTATTTTTGATTCCGTGCCGGCGATGATTTGGTACAAAGATACCGAAAGCCGCCTGCTGCGAATTAATCAAGCCGCCGCTGCATCGAGAGGTTTGCCCGCAGCTCAATTAGAAGGTAAATCTTTTTATGAAATCTATCCAGACGAAGCAGAGCAATATTATTTAGAAGATTTGGAAGTAATCAATTCCGGCCTTCCCAAACACGGCAAAATCGAACTGCTGCCAACTGTCTCGGGTCAAAAATGCTGGGTGCGGACAGATAAAATACCTTACCGCGACGAAACAGGTCAAGTCGCTGGCGTGATTGTGTTTGCAGTAGATATTACTGATTTAATTAGAGTAGAAAAAAAACTGCGAGAATATCGCAATAGACTTGAAGCAAAAGTCGAAAAGCGCACTGCTATGTACAGGCAAGCCATGACCGCTTTGTACTCGGCAAATACGCAATTACAACAGCTAATTAACAACAGCTATTCCGGCGAAAATGGCAGCAGCAGCTCAGCAGCGCGCTTGCTCGAATGCGAAGATTATTTTGAAGCAGTTGCGGTGGCTGACCGCGACACAATTTTGAGCGTCAGCAACAAGTTTGCCGAGCTGTTCGGTTACGAACCTGCGTCCATGGCGGGAATGAGCTTGCTGGAACTGCTGTCGCCGAAATCATACAAACAGGCGCCGCAAATGATTTCTGCAGCTAGCAATACAGTCTGTGAAACTATTTTTATCAGGCGAGACGGGACTGCTTTTCCCGCTGACGTGCGCAGCAAATTCGTATTTTGGGAAGGTCGTTTAGTGCAGGTGAAAGCAGTGCGAGACCTCACAGAACGCAAATTAATCGCAGCAGAATTAGAGCGATCGCGCTCTCTGCTGCACGCTACCTTGGAAGCAACGGCAGACGGCATTCTCGCTGTTACTACCGCCGGAGAACTGATTAGTTTTAACGAAAAGTTAGTCCAAATGTGGGGAATTTATGAAGAAGTTAGAAACTCAATGGATCGAACGGTGCGGCTGGCATTTCTCACCAAGCAAGTTAAAGATCCGAGCGCTTTTTTGCAGAGAGTTAAAGAAATTTATAGCGATGCGGAGTCCGAAGGCTGCGATATTCTAGAATTTAAAGACGGCCGCACTTTTGAGCGCTACACCCAGCCGATTCGAGTCGGACATAATATTATTGGCAGGGTGTGGCGCTTCCGCGATATTACCTCTCGCGAAAAGGTGACGGCAATGTTGGGAGATTCTCAAAGGCGCTTTCGGGCAATTTTTGATTCTTCTTTCCAATTTGTGAGCTTGTTGAAACCGGACGGCACTCTCCTGGAAGCTAACCAAACTTCTCTGGATTTCGCGGGAATTAAGCTGCGGGATGTGGCAAATAGACCGTTTTGGCTGTTGCCGTGGTGGGGAGATTCTCAGGAAGTTCGCCAACAGTTGCAAGATGCGATTTCTCGATCGGCAAAAGGTGAATTTGTCCGCTATGAAGTGGAAGTTCAAGGCGTAAATCGGACGGCAACTGTTGATTTTTCTCTCAAGCCGGTCGCGGATGAAACTGGCAAAATAGTATTGCTGCTGCCGGAAGGTCGGGACATTACTCAAAGCAAGCAAGCCCAAGTCGCGCTGCGGCAACAAATAGAACGGGAACGCCTGATTGCACAGATTCAATCGCGCATCCGTTCTTCTTTGGATCTGCAAGATATTCTCAACACTACAGTAGCGGAAGTGCGGGAGTTTTTGGCAACCGATCGCGTGCTGATTTTCCGCTTCCGACCCGACTGGAACGGAGATGTGGTGGTGGAGTCGGTTGGAGAAGGATGGATGCCACTAAAGGAGATGGCAATTGACGATTGCTGTTTTGCCGATAGTTACATCGGACAGTATTTAAAGGGCCGCATTCGCGCCATAGAGGATATTCATGCTTCTAATTTGACCGAGTGTCACATTAATTTTTTGGTGGCGTGTCAGGTGAAGGCAAATTTGGTAGTGCCGATTGTCCAGCAGGGAATAGAACACCGCGATGGCAATCCTTCTTGTCAAGTGCCGCAGTTGTGGGGTTTGTTGATTGCCCACCACTGTTCGGCACCCCGCCAGTGGCAGCAGTTTGACGTGGATTTGCTGAGTCAGTTGGGCACTCAAGTGGCGATCGCGATCGAACAATCTTTACTTTACCAGCAGTTAGCTGCTGCTAACCAGCGGTTGGACGCGTTGGCGAATTTGGACAGTTTGACTCAATTAGCTAACCGCCGCCGGTTTGACGAGGTGATCAACCGGGAATGGGAGCAGTCGAGCTCGGAGGAACCGCTATCTTTGATTATGTGCGACATTGACTGTTTTAAACTTTACAACGACAATTACGGCCACCAAGCCGGGGATGCTTGTTTGCAGCAAGTGGCGCGGGCGATCGGGGATGCTTGCACGAACGCACCCGCAGAACGCCTCTATTTGGCTGCTAGGTACGGCGGCGAGGAATTTGGGGTAATTTTGCCAAATACGAATATCGTGGCTGCACAGGCTGTTGCTGAGGGAATCCGCCAGCGCGTCAAAGCCTTAGCAATTCCCCACATCAAGTCTGTTGTCAGCGATTGTGTGACTCTCAGCTTGGGAGTTGCGGGCGTTTCCGAAAGTCAAAATTCCCCGAAAATGTTGATTGAAGCGGCGGATAAGGCACTTTATCGAGCTAAGTCGGGCGGGCGCGATCGAGTGGCGATCGACTACTCACTAAAGTGAAATTATAGCCTTTCTCAGTAACATGAGGTACTATCTGGCCCACGGGCATAGGGCATAGGGCATAGGGCATAGGGCATAGGGCATAGGGCATAGGGCATACCTCACCACGCGATCGAACCGCTATATATCGATCGCTGTGGTGCGATCGCACTAGCTTGCACCCCTACCAACAGCACCAAACCTTCCCCACTTGCTTGACTAATTAAAGTGCCTTCGGGAATTTGACTGATTGCCAATCCCCCAATACTTGCGCCTTTATATTGTAGCACATCCAGCCCTGACGTGAAATCAGAAATAACATCAAATCCGGCGTTACTTTCTAACACAAACGTGTCATTTCCTAGACCTCCAGCTAGACTATCATTCTCCAAACCTCCGATTAAAATGTCATCGCCCAAACCGCCAATGAGAGTGTCACTACCAGCCCCGCCAAAGATAGTATCATTTCCCTCGCAGCCATCTAGCAAATCGCTACTTTGATTCCCGCTTAAGAAATCATTTCCAGCCCCTCCGCAGAGAGTATCGCTGCCAAAATAGCCGTAGAGAAGATCGTTGCCTTTGGCACCGAACACAACATCATTACCTTTGCCGCCAAATGCAGAATCATTACCTTTACCGCCGTGGATAAAATCAGCATCTTCATTACCAAAAATTAAGTCGTTATCTTCCTTGCCATTTATGGAATCGTTGCCGCGATTGCCAAAAATGATATCTTCACCTTCCCCGCCAACAATGATGTCATTATTTTTGCCTCCAAAAAGGAGATCGACTCCCTTGTTCCCGTCAATAAAATCCTTACCTCGGTTGCCGTAAAGGATATCGTTGCCTTCACCGCCGTAGAGGTTGTCGTCGCCTTTTTCCCCATCGAAAATGTTGGGATTGGGACTGCCGTAAAAAGCATCATTTCCCGCAGTGCCAAACTGAATTTCATCGCTACCATTGCTGTTGATAATATTGTCAACTTGATTTGGTTGGTGGAAGTTTGGCCCAGGAATAGTATCGCAAATGCAATCGCTTTCCGTTGGAGTCGGAGTCGGTGTTCCCGATTGGGTGGGAGTAGGTGTTCCCGATTGGGTTGGCGTCGGCGTGGACGATGGCGTGGGAGTAGGTGTTTCCGTCGGAGTCGGGGTGGACGGTGGTGTGGGAGTAGGTGTGGACGTTGGAGTCGGACTCGGCGTTTCGGTCGGCGGGGTTCCCGTTGGAGTCGGAGTAGGTGTGGACGTTGGAGTGGGCGTCGGAGTTTCCGTCGGAGTGGGAGTTGGTGTTCCCGTTGGAGTCGGTGTTTCCGATGGTGTGGGTGTTGGAGTTTCCGTCGGAGTCGGTGTTGGTGTTCCCGTTGGAGTCGGAGTCGGAGTCGGAGTTTCCGTTGGAGTCGGCGTCGGTGTTTCCGTTGGAGTCGGAGTCGGAGTCGGAGTTTCCGTTGGAGTCGGAGTCGGCGTTGGAGTCGGAGTCGGCGTTGGAGTCGGAGTCGGCGTTGGAGTCGGAGTCGGAGTCGGAGTCGGAGTCGGAGTTGGCGCGGTAATATTAACGCTGAAGGTTCCTAAAGTCGTAGCATCTACAGGATTCCCAGCAGTATCTTTAACTTGATTACCTTGCAGATTAATACTGTAAGTTGGATTATTATCTGCAATATCCCAACTTCCCCCAGGCGGAGTAAATGAATAACTCGCGGCCCGCGTCAAGCCATTAGTATTAGTATCAACACCGATTGAGCTAACAGGAATACTACCGCCTGACCAATTGATTAAAAAGTCAGAACTGTCGAGAGTTGTAACATCGATCGCACTATTATCGTTAAAAGTAACAGTAAAACTTTGACTGGTTCCCCCCGCCGCCGTAATATCAGCAATAGTGGTCGGATTTACAGTTGGGGCAATGCCATCAATTACAAGATCCTTATTTTGGCCCAAGGAATTAGCAGCACCCGGATTCGGCAAAGTCAAGACAGCAGCAGCATTGGCAGCATTCTTAATAGTACCGCCGTTGAGAGATAAGGCAGTTGTGGAGGTATAATCTAAGTCGGGACTGCTATTGCCGGCTGTTACTGTGTAATTAAATGTCAGAGTATTGCTGCCGCTGCCGCTAACATAATTAACGAGAGTACCTGCACCGGCTGTGGCTAAGGTAAGCTGCGGCGTACCCGTAACAGTAACTGGTTGATTGAATGTGACGGTAATGGGAATAGTTGCACCGATCGCGTAACTTCCATCTGCCTGAGTTGATGTGATATTAGTAATAGTAGGTAAAGGACTAACTGTAATGCTGGCAGTTTCGCTGGCGGTACTAAAAGGACTAGAAACGCCGTTAGTTGTTAAGTCTGTTGTGACATTAGCCGTGCCGCCGTTAGTGCCAGTAATTCGATCCCAAGCATTGAAGGTAATGCCGTTAGTAACTGTTCCGGTGTAGTTAGGATTGGGAACGAAGCGGAGGCGGGTTGTCGCGTCGGCTGCTAACAACAGTGCAGTTGCAGCCGTAGGAACAGTAGTAATATTATTCCAAGTTGTGCCATCTGTCGTATACTGCCAACTGCCGTTTGTAGTATCTAAATTTGTGAGGGCGATGCCTCTGGGACGCTGGGAAATGACATCGTTGGGGTCGGTAATTAGGGTGCCGATAATAGCAGATATTAATGTGCCGCTGTTGTTGGTTTCGTTGGCGTTAATTGCTGTTAAATTAGGCGTGCCGGAATTGTTGAGGACTGGGGAATTGTTGACGAGGACGCTGACAGTTGATGTGCTGTTGCTGTAACCGTCAGTTGCTGTGTAGGAGAAGGTGTCGAGGCCGTTGAAATTGGCGTTTGGGGTGTAGACAATGCTGCGTTTGGGGTCGATCGCGATCGCCCGGACTCTATCGTCCGCGTTGGGGTTAAAAGCAGGATCTGCCAACCCAGTGCTGCTGTTCAACCGGGCAATTCTGTTGCGCGGCAGCCCGCCGATATTGGTAAAATTGCCCCCGACTACTGGATTGTTATTAGGATCGATCGCGATCGCATAGACTTCCCGATCTGCGTTGGGGTTAAAAGTAGGAACTGCCGTGCCGTTGCTGCTGTTGAACCGGGTAATTCTGTTGCGCGTTTGCCCGCCGATATTGGTAAAATTCCCCCCGACTACTGGATCGTTATTAGCATCAAGCGCGATCGCATAGACTATACTATCTGCACTAGAGTTAAAAGTAACATCTGCCGTGCCGTTGCTGCTGTTCAACCGGGCAATTCTGTTGCGCGCTTGCCCGCCGATATTGGTAAAATTCCCCCCGACTACTGGATTGTTATTAGCATCAAGCGCGATCGCATAGACTGCATTATTCGCATTAGGGTTAAAAGTAGCATCTGCCGTACCGTTGCTGCTGTTCAACCGGGCAATATAATTGCGTGTCTGCCCGTCGATCTCGGTCAAAAAGCCACCTACTACTGGATTGTTATTAGCATCGATCGCGATCGCGTAAACCCAATTATCCGCATTAGGGTTAAAAATAGGATCGGCCGTGCCATTGCTGCTATTCAACCGGGCAATATAATTGCGAGGTTGCCCGCCGATAGTATTGAATAGGCCTCCTACTACTGGGTTGTTGTTAGCATCGATCGCGATCGCCTCGACATAATCATCCGCATTGGGATTAAAAGTAGGATCTGCCAACCCATTGCTGCTGTTCAACCGGGCAATATGGTTGCGCGACTGCCCGCCGATATTGGTGAAATAGCCGCCTACTACTGGGTTGCCGTTGGCATCGATCGCGATCGCCCTGACTTGACCGTCAGCATTCGGGTTAAAAGTAGCATCGGCCGTACCGTCGCTGCCATACAACCGGGCAATATTATTGCGCGGCTGCCCGCCAATATTTGTAAAATTTCCTCCTGCATAAATCCAGTCGTCAACAGTAACAGTGCCGCCTGTTGGTTGAGTAACACTCTGCACTCTCAGTGCCTTTGTGCCGCCCGTATCATTTGTCAGGACTTTAATTTTAATATTAGGAGTGCCGACAGTTGCGATCGCACTGTCGGGACTAGCAACAGGCAAATCATTAACAGCTATCCTGCCCAAAAGAAATGTAGCGCTTCCCTGGTCAGTATTGTCACCAAAAAATAGGAAACTCGGCAATGTGTAAGGATTGAAACTTAAAGGAGACTGGGTTTGTCCTGGGTTAAACTCGATTTGACGCAGTGACCCTGTTAAAATGGGATCGGCGGAATTATTTGCAAAAAGTTGGTAATTTAGTCCTTGTACTTTCAGGACATAATTGTTATTAGTAGTAGTATTAAAATTAACATTTTCCGACTCTTCTAAATTTTCTGACTGAGCGAATATTATGCCATTTTTAAAACCCAATTCTAAACCGTTCAAGCCGTCGCTGCTAATAGCGGTGACACTGAAACCAGCGCGGTTGGGATTGCTAATTTCTGTGGGAATTGCTGCATTAAAAGATATCGTATAACCAGCCGTGCGGTCTAATGTGGCCGCGGTGAAAGGCGGCAATATCGCTGGTGTCGGAGTAAGCAGCGATTGTGGATTGTAATTGCTGTAACCCGCATAGCCAGGGCTATTGGCAGGGGAGATAGTGGCAGTATTGATGCCCGTTGTGTTTGGCCAAAACGCACCCTCCGCCTCATAAGCAACAATAGGTGGAGTTGTCGAAGGTAAGGGTATCTGTAGGTAAGCAAGGGCGGTGCCGCTGGGCGTGCCTATGCCGGGGGGCGTTCCGGCTGGAAGGTTGGTAATCGCGTCGTAGAGGGTAATGTTGGGCATGATGTATCTAAAGGTAGATGTTTTGCTGAGTTTTATAGCAGAAGGAAGAAGTCCGATGGAAGTCGGAAGAAGGAAGAAGGAAGAAGTAGTAATAGCAATGGTTTCAGCGATTAAGAATGTCCTAACCGTCTTGGCGGTTGCTATAGAAGTCAAGCCTAGCCAATTTACCGATCAGTATCAGCGTTTTTGTACCTGCTGTCAAAATAATTACGCAATCTTTTACTTGGGCGCAATTCTGGCACCACAAAAAAACGATCGCCCTAACTGGCATAAAGTTAGGGCGATCGCGCTACCATGAATCAGCTATTTATTAATCAGACTCGGCGCCTAGCTTTTACGCATTTTCACGAAGATTGTGACACGACTTCACAGAAAGAAAGCAAGAGTGCCAGATGCGGAAATTTTTCCTTCTAATCACTAATGACTACTGACTGCTGACTGCTGACTAACCTGTTTAGCTAACAGTTTTTGAAATACCTCATACATTTCCCTTGCCAACTTTTTAGGATTCCACAAAGGTGCGAGATGTTCTGGCTGCTTAGATTTTACTAAATGCTCTTTCACCGCATTTCTGAAACCAGCATCGCGGCCAAACTTAACTCCCCACTGCGTGTATTCATCCCAACTCCACGCCGCACCGACATCAAGATTTGCACTTTTCAGAAAAGCGTAACCCATCCGCGAAAGATATTGGTCGCCCGATCTAGTTACCACTGGCAAATTCGCCCACAAAGCCTCTAAATTGTGAGTCCCCCCGTTGTAAGGATAGGAATCTAAAAGCACATCAGCTACATAATAAATAGCCCGGTGTTCTTCCTCACTTCGGGTTTGCCCTATAAACTTAATCCGAGCAAAATCTACTCCCTGAATTTCGCATTCTTCGCGGTAAGTCCTGTGAATAACATCGGGGTCGCCTTGACCTTTGCGGATTAACAAACTATCTGGTACTTCCTTAAGAATTTTAACTTGAGCTCGTACCATTTCGGGATTAGTTTTTCTGCCCGGAGCAACGCACAGATAAGTCATTTTATCCAAGCCAATTCCGAGAGCATTTCTAATCTCCTCTCGATTCACAGGAACGCTTTGCAGTTCGCCAATTGCTACAGAACAAACAGGCAATCTTACTAACTGTTCTAAGTAATTTTTTTCAACACCAGGGGGGTGAGTGTGTTCGTCGCACAGAAAGTAGTGATTATCTGAAATGTAGGGCGCGTCAAATCCTAGCCAAGAAACGCAAATCCCCGCAGGATATTGATACAGCACTTCGACATTTGTTGGTACTGTCATCGAGTCTAAGTCTATTAAAACATCCAAGTTGTCTTGCGCTACTTCCGCGAGGATTTCACCGCCATCAGCAAAGCCGTTTGGATATTTTTTAGGCCAGTAAAACTTGCCCGCCATTTCTTCAAACCGCTGCGTAACCTCATCTCGGTTGAGTTTTCCGGTGACGTAAAGGTGAACGTGGGGGGTGATGTGGCTTAATTCGCGAATTAAAGCTTCGCTGCACCAACCTACCGAGTGGCGGCGGAAGTGTTTGGAAAGGAAGCCGATTTTTAAAGGCTGTTGTTTGATTTGGTAATCGGCGGGTTTGATGCTGTTAAATTGCTGCCGCTGGGGGACGGCTTTTTTGTAGTATTCTTTGGCAATTAATCTGTAGAAACTGGCATTTTTTTCGCGGTTGTCTCGCAGGTGAGAAACTGCAAACAGGAAGATTTCGTAGAGCAGTTTTAGTTCGATTACGCTAAAGGTTTCGACCTTTTCGTAGCAGAGTTTTTCGATTTCTTCGAGTTTCTGAATAGCCTGTTTGCTGACACCTGATTGCAGGTAGGAAAAGACGTAGGCTGTAGCTGACATGACAGGGGCATTTTCGCCGCAGTTTTCGCAGTATTTGTCGGCTACGCTGCGGGCGGCGGCGAGGTTGGTGGAATGGCTTAGCAAGTCGCACAGTTGTTGGTGGGCTTCGCTGAATTTGGGGTTGCAGGCGATCGCCTTTTCAAAATTGGCGATCGCCTCCAACGGACGATCGTGTTTCTGAATGTGTCCCAGGCGACAGTAAACCTCTGCCCAATCCGGTTTTAATACCAAAGCTTGCTGATAGCTGGCTAAAGCTTCTTCCAGCCGCCCCAGCATGGAAAAACAACTGCCGAGGTTAGCGTGAACTTCCGGCCAGTCGGGCTTAATTTTGAGAGTATTTTGATAATTAGCAATCGCTTCTTCATACTTGTATTGCTGTAAATAAGAATTGGCTAAATTGAAGTGCAAAACTTCTAATTCCGGCTTTAAAGCTACAGCTTTCTGATAGTAAGCGATGGCAGCATCGAGATTGCCTTGCTGAGATTGCGCGCTGCCGATGTTACCGTAAGCTTCGGCCCAATCCGGTTTAATGGCGATCGCTTTTTCGTAGCTTTCGATGGCTTCCTCGCGCTTTCCTTGGCTGAAAAGTCGATTACCTAAGTTAAAGTGGAAGTCGGCACCGACTAGCTGCGGGTTGAGTTCGGATGTTCTTTTAAAACAGGCGATCGCTGCTTCGGTGTTGCCGTGTTTCTGATATACTTTCCCTAAATTCCAGTGAGCGCCCGCTAAATCTGGACTGAGGGCAATGGCTTGCTGGTAATGGGCGATCGCTTCTGGCAAACGCCCCATTTTGAAATACATACTGCCGATATTGGCGCGCACTTCCGCAAAGTTTGGCCGCAATTCTAGGGCTTGAAAATACGATCGAATCGCAGCTTCAACTTTGCCTTCTGCTTGCAAAGCATTGCCTAAAGTGACGTAAGCGTGAATAAAATCTGGTCGGATTTTTATCGCTTGCTGACACGCTGCGATCGCCTCTTTAATTTTACCTTGAACTAAAAAATTTTCGGCGAGGTTTTTGTAGGGTTCTACTTCTTGAAAATTGACAACTTGTGCGCTATCTGGAACATTGAGCGAGGTAACTTGTTCGGAAACTTCGGCGGGGTTTGTAAACGGAGTATTTAAAGTCTCAGTAGTTGGCGCTGGCGGCAAATTGATGCTAGAAGGCTGCAAGCCGTAGCCTTCATCTTCGTTGACAGATACTGGTTGCTGTGCGCCTGATTCTGTTTCTAATTCGATAAATTTGCTGTCCGTAGTTTCCCGCTGTTTTTGTGCGGTCAAACTCGATAGTTTCTCAGCAGCGCTGGCATCTCCCGGTTGCAGTTGCAGGACTTTTTGATAGCAAGCAATTGCTGCATCTAACTTTCCTTGCTGCTGCCAAACGCTGGCCAACATCAAATTAACCGAGCACAATTGAGGATTTATTTCAAGAGCTTTTTCGTAAGAACTTGCCGCCTGTTCCAATTGCCCTAACTTGTAATACATACTGCCCAAATTAGCGCAGGCTTCAGCAAATTCCGGCTGAATTTTCAGTGCTTGCAAGTAAGCTTGAATTGCCATTTCCAGCTTGTCTTGAGCCTGTAGAGCATTCCCCATTGTCAAGTAAGCAGGAGCAAAATTAGGTTTGAATTTAATCGCGAGATTGCAACAGGCGATCGCCTTTTCAAATTCCCCTTGCAAAACATAAACTTCCGCCAACTTTTTAGGAACTTCTGCATCTCCCGGATTTAACTCTAAAGCTTTCTGATAATTCTCGATTGCGCCACCGAGATCGCCTGCATCTTTCAGCCGATTTCCCTTTACAAAATATGCTTTAGCTGCTTCTAAATCCACCAACGACTCCGTTATCATTTGCTCTGCCACTCTTACAGGTTTTACACTAATAATATTCAACCATTCTACCCACTCTCGGGCTCGCACAGACCAAGTACACCCTCGATTTATATATTCTACCTGCTGTCTCAGATGATTTTCAGCAGTTGCGCCGCCCGCACCCAGGTCTTCTTTTAAAACTCCGACTGTCGCCTCTAAAAACCGCCTTGTATATCCCTCCCAATCTGGTTTACCGGCACAGTTCCAATTAGTTACCGATGCCAAGTTTTCCACCCCTGACATTGAAACTAGACGGGCAAACCCAGCAGTTGTTTCCGGCAAAGCTGCCAATTCACTCGTCACAATCCGGCAACCGCTGGCCATCGCCTCCATCACGGCAATAGATGACGTTTCCAAATAGGTATTCGGGTAAGCTAAAACCGCAACTGAACGCAGTTGCCGGACGAGTTCGGGTTGCGGTACGGAACCGACGTACTCGACGCCTTCTGTTTCCTGACACTGGCGGTAAAGTTGACCGAAAAAAAGCTGGTTCTCATTGTCGTCTATTTGGTGTACTTTCATGCTTGAAAATACTTTTAATCTAGTTCCGGGGACAGCTTGACGAATTTCGGGAAAGACGTTTAACAAAATATCAAGTCCGCGGAATGGAGTGCTGGTGTAAGCTAGAATAGGCGGTCGAGATTTATAAGAGAGGATAGAAATATTATCGGCGAAAATGTTAGCAAAACAAGGTGCGATCGCATTTCTTAAAACACAACTGCGATTCGAGTCAATCCCAAAGCGCCGATGAAATTGCTCGCGCTGCCAGTCGCTGACAAATACAAAGGCATCGCAAGCATTGATTTCTTGCTCATTCTTAAAATCTTGGAGGAATACAAAGCCAGGTTCGTTATGAATCCACAAAATTAATTGAGTGCGATCGCCCAAAAGCGGCTTGATTTCCAGCGCTTTGCCGACTATATTGACTATAACTAAAAAATCGAGCGATCGCAGCAATTCTAAATTAGATTTGTCCCCCACCCTGCGCCTGCAATCAACGCCGCGCCAAATCCCCGACTCGGAAGTATTGTTGAGCAAAAATACCTCGTTTCCCTGTGCAGCCAACGCCTCAGCTAAGTAACAAATAGCCGACTGAGTGCCGCCCAAAGGTTTGCAGTAAGGAGTTTCAATATTGTAATCCCAAGTGTAGGTATCGAGAAATCCGATTTTCATTGTGGCAATTATCCGCCGATTTGTGAACTAGATTCTTTTTATTTAACCGCAGAGGACGCAGAGTGCCCAGAGAAAAAAGAGAGAAGTTCCCACTTGAAATAATTTGCGAGTTCCCTCTCTTCTGCTTCTTCCTCTCTGCGTTCTCTGCGCTCTCTGCGGTTAAATAAATCCATAATAAATGGTATAATCTTAAAACTATTGAGGAGTACCGAACATGACCACAGAACAAGATCCCGTAAAATTGATGAAACAGCAAGTCGGCTTTGCAGCAGCCGATCGCGTAAAATCTGGTATGATTGTCGGACTCGGCACCGGGTCAACTACAGCTTATACTATTCAAGCCTTGGGCGATCGCATAAAATCAGGTGAACTCAAAGATATCAAGGGAGTACCGACATCTTTTCAATCAGAAGTGTTAGCCAAACAGTACGGAGTACCGCTGACAACACTAGATGAAATTGACAGAATAGATGTTGCTATTGACGGCGCTGATGAAGTAGATCCCCACCTCAACTTAATTAAAGGTGGCGGCGCCGCCCACACCCGCGAAAAAGTAGTCGATTACCTCGCCACTCAGTTTATTGTAGTAGTTGACAGTTCCAAAATGGTTGATAAATTGGGTTCCACTTTTCGCGTACCCATCGAAGTTATACCGATGGCATTAACACCAGTAATGCGCGCCATTGAAAAATTGGGCGGTAAACCAGAACTCCGCATGGGCGTGAAAAAAGCAGGCCCGGTAATTACCGATCAAGGTAATATGGTAATCGATGTCAAATTTGATGACATTGCCAACCCCGGAGAAATGGAAAAAATTTTGAATAACATTCCCGGTGTGTTAGAAAATGGTTTGTTTGTAGACTGTACAGATTTGGTTTTAGTCGGCGAAATCAAAGACGGAAAACCAGTAGTACGGGAGATTTCTAAATAGTCAAAACTGCCCCTGTGGTGGTCAAAAACTCTTTGTGGAACAGGCATCTTGCCTGTTCAGGAGAAGGCTGCAATATGCGAGTTACAACCCGCAAAAATACCAAAAACAAGGTTTCTTACCCTATAGCAACCGCCAAGACTATTAAGAAGTTCTTAATCAGTGAAACCCTGGCGATTGTTACAGCTTCTTCATTCTTCCTTCTTGCTTCTTCTTTCTTCCTTCTTCCTTCTTCCTTCTTCCTTCTTCCTTCTGCCTTCTGCCTTCTGCTATAGCTTTGACTTTGATTATGATGATGCAATATCGCAGATTCGGTCGCACAGAATTATCCATGCCCGTCTTTTCCTGCGGTGGCATGAGATATCAGTACAAATGGCAAGACGTGCCAGCCAATGAAATTCCACCAGACAATCAACAAAATCTAGAATCGACGATTCGCTACTCGGTTGAATGCGGCATCAATCACATAGAAACTGCTCGCGGTTACGGCACTTCCGAGATGCAGTTGGGGTGGATTTTGCCGAATTTTCCCCGCGAAAAATTGATAGTGCAAACGAAAGTTAATCCCACACCAAACTCTCAAGAGTTTCGCGAACAATTTGATAAATCCTTAACTTATCTGCAACTGGAATACGTCGATTTACTGTCGCTACACGGCATTAATACGTGGGAATTGCTAGAGGAGTCTATGCGTCCGGGTGGCTGCCTGGATGTGGCGAAGAAGTTGCAAACCGAAGGCAAAGTTAGGTTTATTGGTTTCTCAACTCACGGCCCAACGGATGTGATTGTCAAAACAATTGAAACTAATCAATTTGATTATCTTAACTTGCACTGGTACTACATCAATCAAAGTAATTGGCCGGCTATTGAAGCTGCTCAACGTCACGATATGGGCGTTTTTATTATCAGTCCTTCCGACAAAGGCGGTCAGCTTTACAGCCCGCCGCAAAAATTGGTAGACTTGTGCTATCCGCTGAGTCCGATGGTGTTTAACGATTTGTTTTGTTTGTCGCATCCGCAAGTACACACTTTGAGTTTAGGAGCAGCAAAACCAGAAGATTTCAACGAGCATCTTAAAGCTGTAGAATTGTTAGATAGAGCCGATGAAATTTTGCCACCGATATTAGCAAGGTTGGAAAATGCAGCAATTAATAAATTAGGAGAAGATTGGTTTAAGACTTGGCACGTAGGTTTACCAACTATCGAAAATACTCCCGGAGGTATTAATATTTATGTGATTTTGTGGCTGTGGAATTTGGCGCAGGCTTACGATACGATCGACTATTGCAAGATGCGCTACAACCTTTTAGGTAATGCGGGCCACTGGTTCCCCGGCAAAAAAGCCGATCGCCTCAATGAGTTAGACTTGCTCCGCTGTCTGGCCCACAGTCCCCACGCTGCTAAAATTCCCGGTATTCTTCAAGCAGCCGATCGGCTTTTTGGAGGCGAAGCCATCCAGCGCTTGTCCCAAGAATAATCAAAAAAAACCCGGTTTCCAGAGAGAAACCGGGTTGGTTAACCCGAGCAGGTGAGATTTAGTTACGCACACACAATTAGCCTATACTTAAGAAACTTTCACAACCATCGCCCATCCGTCTCATCCATTCGGGCGATTCCTGCTCGCAATAGCTGCGCTCGCACGTACTTTTTTTCTAAACTCCCTAGCATTTTGCTTTAATCTGAGATAAAACAGTTAATAATTGACTTAGGTATTTTTTATGACTCTTAAACGCCGAAATTTCTTGTATTTGCTGACGGCCAGCGTCGGAGCTATTACCGCAGGTGCTTGCCAAGCGTCAGGAAATAATGCCGCGCCACCAACTCCAATTGCAGAAAGCCCAAAAATAGCTCAAACTCCCGGGCCTTTTACACTGCCGCCTCTGCCTTACGAATACAATGCTTTAGAACCGCACATCGATGCGCGGACAATGCAATTTCACCACGACAAACACCACGCCGCTTACGTTAAAAGCCTCAACGAGGCTATCAGCAAATACCCGCAACTCAAAAACATCAGTGCGGAAAATATGCTGCGAGATTTGAGCAAAGTGCCGGAAGATATTCGCACAACCGTGCGAAATAACGGCGGCGGACACTTAAATCACAGTATGTTTTGGGAAATCATGAGTCCCAAAGGCGGCGGCGAACCCACAGGAGAAATTGCAACAGCAATTAAGCAAACTTTCGGCAGTTTTGACGCTTTTAAAGAAAAATTCAATGATGCAGGTACAAAGCGTTTTGGCAGCGGTTGGGTTTGGCTAGTCCGCAATAAAGCCGGCAAACTTGAGATTACAACTACTGCCAATCAAGACACTCCTTTCATGGAGGGCAACTATCCAATTATGGGCAACGATGTTTGGGAACACGCTTATTATCTCAAATACCAAAATTTGCGCGCTGACTACTTAAAAGCTTGGTGGAATGTGGTTAATTGGACGGAAATTAACAAGCGCTACTCCCAGGCTAGGGCTTAGTTCAACAAAGTTAGTTGTTGTGCTCAACCGCAGACAGCCCAACAACTAACTCTGTTTTAAGTAGGTAGGCGCTGTAAAATGCAACTATAGCCTTTCTCAGTAACATGAGGTACTCTCGCGGCCTCCGTGGGCATAGGCCTCCGTGGGCATAGGCCTCCGCGGGCATCAGTTGCGAGCGGTGTGTACCTCATTTTATTGAGAACCGCTATATGTAAACGATTTTAAAGTATCCTTAGCCTACCTACTTATCTTGAGATTCTGCTTTGACATCCTCCCCGCCGTGAACGGTCGGGGATTCTAAACATCACTGTTTAGGCTTCCTCTTTCCACGACTCGACTTACATTGAGGAGTTGCCTCACCAGTGCAGTGGTCGATGTCTCCAGAGGCGTTTAACGTTTCCGTGTGCCCCACGGTACGAAGCCCTAGTTCAAGTATGTTGATTGCGGCATTCCAGTCACGGTCTAGTACAACACCGCAATGTTGGCAGCGGTGCGTTTTTTGACTCAAAGACTTTTTAACAACTTCCCCACAGTTAGAACAATTTTGCGAAGTGTAGTGCCCAGGTACAGCAACTGTTACTACCCCAAATACTTTGCCAAAATATTCCAACCATTGACGGAAAGTAGACCATGCCACATCAGAAATAGACTTGGCTAGCTTTCTATTTTTGACCATATTCCGCACCTGCAAATCCTCGTAGGCAACCAAGTCGCTAGACTGGATTACGCATTTTGCTAATTTCACAGCAAAATCTTTACGCTGTCTACTTACTTTGAGGTGCTTTCTGCTCAATCGGTTTCTTGCTCTGGCTCTATTTTTAGAGCCTTTTTTTGTTCGCGAAAGACGACGATTCAGTCGTTCAAGCGATTTCTCGGAGTTCCGCAGATGGCGCGGGTTCTCAATTGTTTGACCGTCGGAATCGGTGTAGAAATGCGTCAAGCCAACATCCAAACCTAGTGTTTTACCAGTCGGCGTCCTCTTTTCTAATCGTTCTTGATTTACCAAGAATTGAACGTAGTAACCGTCTGCTCTACGAACAACACGCACTCGCTTAATCTGCTTTAACTGGTAGAAGTGCAAGTCGCGAGTTCCCCACAGCTTAAAGCTTCCAGCTTCAAATCCATCGGTGAAAGTGATAGTACGCCTATCTTCTGACAACTTATAGCCTGTTGTTTTGTATTCAACAGAACCGTGGGTCTGATGCTTCTTAAAGCGTGGGAAACCTTTTTTGCCTGGTTTGCCTTTTTTGCAGTTGTCGTAAAACCGCGCAATTGCTGACCAAGCTCTTTCGGCAGAAGCCTGACGCGCTTGCGAATTGAGCTTGTCAGCCCAAGGAAATTCTTTGGCGAGAACAGCGCAGTATGCACTTAACTCGTACTTGCCGATTCCCTTGTTGTCGAGCCAGTATCTAAGACAGCTATTGCGAACAAAGCGAGCGGTGCGGATGGCTTCGTCTAGCCTCTCGTACTGCTGCTTCGTCCCCTCAAGTTTTGCCTCAAATACCAACATAAGTTTACGCTTGCTGTTTCAGCGTAAGTATAACACAGAAAGCCGTCCTTATAGGACGGGGCTTTAAACCCAATTGTTTTAGGTAAACTGTAGAAAGAAATAATTCAACCTGGTTTCGTGTTATAAACCCTTGAAAAACCGCTCTAGCTAGCGAACGGGACGCTCTAACTGCGTTACAACTTTCCGCAAGTAAACGCAGTGCCGCGCGCCCTGACTCGTCGGGGTTGTGAATGCTTCGACTGACTCAACTGTGCCGCCCAAATGCTCGATCGCACTTTGCAACTGAGTCTCTTCCTCCACCGTCCAATTCCCGCGGTAAAGTACAGCCCAACCGCCATTTTTCAGCAGAGGCAGCGCGCATTTAGCGCAGAGAGGAGCGGCTCCAACTGCTCTCAGAAGTGCTATATCGTAAGCTTGTTTGTGCTGCGGCCCTCGGGCAATTTCATCGGCTCTGCCCAACAAAGTCGCAGCATTTTCTATCCCTAAAGACGGCAATACAGTTTCCAAAAAAGTAATTTTTTTGCGAGTAGAATCGAGCAAAGTAACTGATAGTTGCGGCAGGGCGATCGCGATCGGCAGACCCGGAAAACCCGCACCAGTCCCAATATCAATAACTTTCTGCACCGACTCGGCGGGCAATTTGCGATTTTCCCCTGCGCTGTTATTAGCTGGCAGCAGTCTCGCAATTCCCCGCAGAGAATCCCACAAATGTTTTTCCCAAAACTCTATCGGCTCAGTAATTCGAGTTAAATTCAAGGAGCGATTGCCCTCGACAATTAACTCATAAAGCCGCTGAAATTGTTGCTGCTGCGACTCATCCGGCTGCCAATTCAGCGTTTCTTGCCACAACTCGTTCATCTCCGGTAGCACAGGCATTGTAATTTGATTCATCTTGTATTGCCACTCTTTCCTAAACTAGGCAAATTCTCTTCGCCCAAAAATGCTTCACAATGCGATCGACCCGCCCGCCCGCACTAACTAATGACTAATGACTGATGACTAATGACTAACAAAACTGGTTTCCTTAGCCTCTAATTTAGCGCGATCGACCTCTTGCAAATCCCCGTGGTCTAAAGTCCAAAATCGATCGGCAACGCTCAGCAAATCGCTAGCATCGTGAGTAACAATCAACAAAGTCCAGTGACTTTTCAACTTGCTCAACAAGCTTACCAACTGCCTGCGCATCGACCAATCCAAACCCGCCGTCGGTTCGTCCAAAAGTAGCAAATGCGGCTGCCGAATTAGCTGCACCGCCAGCGCTACCCTGCGCTGTTGGCCGCCGCTCAAAGCGTGGGGGGAAGCCCGCAGCGGCAAATGTCCGAGTCCCACTTCTGCCATTGCTTTGTTGATTTGTTCTTGTCCCAATTCCGGATGTCCCAGTCGCAATTCTTCTAAAATTGTGCCTCCGCAAAAATGCCTTTCTGGGAACTGGAACACTAAACCTCCTAACTGTTGTAAGTGTTCTGGTGTTAATTCCTGTTCGCGCCAGCGGATGTCGCCGCTAGTTTTTTCCGCTAAACCTGCTAATATTTCTAAGAGCGTACTTTTGCCTGAACCGCTGCGACCCACAATCAGCCCCATTTGCTGCGAGGGAAGTTCTAAGTTAATATTTTTCAGAATAGCATTCGGACAGGCTGTAGGATGATATACTAAGTTTTTTAGATAAAGCATTAACGCAATTGGTAGTTGGGGAGAAGGAAGTTCGGCAACGAGCCGCTTACGGGATTTAACGGATTTGTGCTATTAATAGTTAAGGCTTTTTCTGGCTGTTGCCGATCGCCCACTATTATTTTACATAAATATTTACAAAAATTTTTGTTTTTTTTTCAGTTTGGGAGTTTGATTTTTCACTTTTTTTATGGTATATTTTAATAATGGAAATCTGTTTGTTCGTAGATGAGAACTCACACTTCCATTATTAAAATATACCGTAACAGCAGGAAAAAATCAAGCAAATTTCACTCTTTTTTTTGTCCGGGCCCGATAGTCTGACATTTTAACTATCTTGTTTGTAGTTTACAGTATATTCCATTGAGAGAATTAACGATGACGAAAACCCCTTTAGGATGGCTAGGCAAGCAAATGTTAAGTTCTAAAAAGACTGTGCGGGCGATCGCCTGTGCAGGAGCGATCGCCCTCAGCATCTGCGTTAACTCAGCATTAGCGGGCGATCCCTTTCGCAGCAGCAACCCGCAGGCGATCGGGCCCAACACCGAAACCGCTTTCAAAACAATGTTTCAGCAAGGAAACTACAAACAAGCAAAAACTCAAGTTCAACAAGCACTATCAGCCGAACCAAACGAGCCGCTAGCCTATGCGATGGCAGCCTCCCTATCCTACATCGAAAAAGACTTAAACTCGATGAATTCCTACGCGCAAAAAACCCGCGAAGTCGGCGAAAATTTGACGAAAACCAATCCCTTGCGCGGCAACCTTTACACAGCAGCAGGTCACTTTCTAGAAGGGGCGAACATTATAGCCAAAGAAGGAACAGCCAAAGGCGCGCCCCAAGCACTCAACAAACTGCGAGTAGTATTTCAATACCTAGAAGCCGCCGATAAAATAGCGCCCAACGACCCAGAACTCAATCTGATCAAAGGCTACATGGACTTAATGCTAGCCAAAAACCTGCCCTTTTCCAACCCCAACGAAGCAATTCAAAGACTCGAAGAAAAAGCCTTTCCCCGCTACTTAGCTTATCGCGGCATGGCAGTAGGCTATCGAGACTTAAAAAAGTACGATCGCGCTTTAGAGTTTGCCAACAAATCCCTAGCAGAAACGCCCAATAATCCAGAACTTCTCTATCTAAAAGCACAAATCTTGTTTTCCCAATCCCAGGGTAAAAACAGCAACAAAACCTTACTTGAGGAAGCCCGAAAAAACTTGGACGCAGCCTTAGCAAAACCAGACCAACTGCCGCGCAGTTTAGTAGCCGAAATCTTCTTTCAGCAGTGCAGAACCCGCAACCGTATCGACAGCAAATCTCGCGACTGCGACCCGATGCGCGATAAAATTAGAGATGCAAATGGACTCTGGGGGCCGGCCGCCTTACCACCACTATAAAAATACCAAAAAACTATGCAAGTAGAGTTTCGCGAGTTTAACCCCTTTGACCTCTGGATTTGGCTGAAGTTCAGCAACGTGCCTTCAAACGGTGAAAAACAGTATGTTGAAGAAGTGTTTGACTCTTGGTTTTTCTTGGGAAAACTCGGAGGATTTAATGCGGAAAATTTGCAAGTTCAAGATGAAGGCTTAGATATCAGTCACATGAATTACGATGTTAATCTAGCCGACCAAAGTATGATGGCTTTGATGCACAATATGGGAGAAATGGAGTATCAAGGTTCTTGGGCTCGCTGCTGGTTTGATTTGGGTACTAGCGACGCGATCGGCATTGATGTTTTAATTAATGTATTCCAACAACTCAGCAAAGAATTCGTAACGATTGAAAAACTCATTATTGGCGGAGAAAATAGAAACTGGCCCGTTGAAAACAGTCGCAGTCGAGAGTCTTTTGCTGCTGATAATTAACCCTTGACACGACTTGGATAACACGGACTACTCGTTACTAGGCTCTGCCTGGTAACACATATCCGGAGGCTCTGCCTCCTATTGCCTGGTAACACATATCCGGAGGCTCTGCCTCCTATTTTGCTGCTCCCAAAGCGAGGCATAGCCTCTGGACATTGATTCCTAGGCAGAACCTAGGAACCAGTTAACTAGAGATATTTGCTATAGCTAACAAGATAGTTGACACTCCCGGGCCTAAAGGCGAGGGGATTCTTAATTCAGCGACTGACCTTTAAGTGTTACGTCATGAAAGGCAATACTCAAACCTTTTAACCGTGGGAATTCCACCAATTAACGAGCCTGAGAAAGCAGCCACCCCAGAGGGTCTATCTCCAAAAGCTTACTAGGATACTGACAAGCGAGTTTGGGTGTGCCCCACCCTACTTAACAAGACTAGAATAGTTTGTTTTTCTGGTTTTGAGACTGTGTTAAGCCTCTAGCTGTTTAAAGAGTTTTCGCCGCTCTTTGCCCCCCGGTTTATGCCTAAAAGTGTGTCTCATGTCCCGTTTCACGAGGGCATTGCGAGTTTAACCTCGACTATTGCAGTATACCATGATTACTGGAATTGCCAGAAGTTTTAGGAATAAATTAAAGCCGTCCTAAAAGGACGGGGTTTTAGACCCAACTCCTTTGATAAACCCGCCTCTACCGCGTTACCTTCATCTACCGTACATTTGGCAGCGTCCTCAACACCTCATAGAGAAGAGAGTTAATAAAACCGAGGGCGAGAGCCCCCAGCAAAGCACTCCAAATTCCCCACCGCAAGCGAAATCCATCCACTAGCCAAGCCGCCAATCCAAAGATAACAGCGTTGATAACAATTATCCACAAACCAAAAGTTACCAACAGCAATGGAAAACCCAAAACCACAAAAAGCGGCCGCACCAAAGCATTCAGCAATCCAAAAACCGCCGCCGAAATCATCGCTTTTCCAAAAGTGTCAATATCCACCCCGATGGGCAACTTGGAAATAATAAAAAAGCTCACAGAAGTAACCAGCCAAGCAATTACCAGCGAAACGATATCCATGTGCCAATCTCCTTAAAAAAGCTAAACATTAAATCGGAACAACAGCACATCCCCCTCTTGTACAATATACTCTTTTCCTTCACTGCGAACTAAGCCTTTTTCCTTAGCCGCATTCATCGCGCCCGTAGCAACCAAATCTTCATAAGCTACAGTTTCGGCCCGGATGAAACCCCGTTCAAAATCTGAGTGAATCACCCCCGCAGCTTGCGGTGCTAACATTCCCGCGATAATCGTCCAAGCGCGAGTTTCCTTCGGTCCGCTAGTAAAATAAGTCCGCAAACCCAATAATTCGTAAGTAGCTCGAATCAGAGATTTCAAGCCCCCTTCTTTTACCCCGAGAGATTCTAGGAAATCCGTTCGTTCTTCCTCTGATAAGTCTACCAATTCTGACTCAACTTGCGCCGAAACTATGACAACCTTAGCATTTTCTGCTTTTGCTACTTCCCGCACTTGTTCGACATAGCTATTTCCTGTGGCCAAATCGTCCTCAGACACGTTAGCAGCATAGATAATTGGTTTGTTGGTGAGTAATTCCAAACCTTTAACTAATTCAGCTTCTTCATCTGTGAAACTGTACTGCCGCGCCGGTTTCCCCGCATTCAAAACCGCTACTAATTTTTCGAGCACATCCACTTCTGCCTGAGCTTCCTTATTGTTGCGGGCGAGCTTGCGAGTGCGATCGAGCCTGCGTTCAATTTGAGCTAAGTCTGCTAAAATTAATTCGAGATTGATAATCTCAATATCTCGCTGGGGATCGACAGAACCCGCAACGTGAATAATATCATCATTGTCAAAACAGCGGACAACGTGGACGATCGCATCTACGGCCCGGATGTGAGACAAAAACTGATTTCCCAATCCTTCCCCCTGACTCGCCCCCTTCACCAAACCCGCAATATCCACAAACTCCATCCGCGTCGGCACCGTTTGCGCGGAATTGCTAATATTGCTCAGCACGTTCAACCGTTCGTCTGGCACTGCCACGATACCCGTATTTGGCTCGATCGTACAGAAAGGAAAATTAGCAGCAGTCGCCTTGGCATTAGCAACCAGAGCATTAAACAAAGTAGATTTGCCAACATTAGGCAGTCCGACAATTCCGGCAGTAAGCATAGCTATTTAGAAACATATCACTGTTTCAAAATATCATAAGTATCCGCAATATATCGGACAGGACTTACGGACGCGCGGTGAGAAACCCAGTTTCTGTGGGAATGTCTCCTGGCCAAACCCCAGATTTTTTGCAAAAACCGGGAATATGTGCGTAAGTCCTACATAATTTACACCGGATCGGGGATTGTCTGAGGAATAGGTCCGGGCACTGTTTGAGGAATCGGAGAGGGGACGGTTTCCGGCACCGGTTCGGGAATTGGCTGCGGAATTGGCGCAGGTACCGGTTCGGGTACCGGACCGGGAATCGGCTCCGGTACGGGGCCCGGCACTGGTGGCGATGCGGGTATAGTCGGCAGTCCCGGTTCGGTACTGGGAATCTGCGGGCCTGGCAACGGACTAGGGTTGGGATAAATCATGTTAGTGTTTTGCTCGCTAATAGAGATGTTCCAAAAACATTTGGTCGCCACTTCTCGCTATATTTTTCAACAAAAATAACTGAGTTGTGGTATTGTTTTATCTCATAATTTTAAACTCAAAATTGCAGCGAAAACATCTATCTAAATAGCTATAATTAACTGTTACTTTCGCATAAATTTATGCCTGTGGCATTAAACTAAGTAGGTAGTTACAAATAAAGATTAGATGGGGAGTGCGCGTGAGTACAGCAATAAACAGCCTGAGAGTAAAGGTACTCGCCGGGTCCGCCCCTACAAGATATTATGGTTGTTTCATACCGCTCTACTTAGATATCAAATACAGCAATCAAGATTAATCGTGTCACCAGCAAACTCTCAAACAAAAACGCCTCTATTAGATGCTTTGCGCGATCGCACAAATCATCCGCACGCCCCGTTCTACGCCCCCGGACATAAACGCGGACAAGGAATCTCGGGGCCGCTAGTTGACTTATTCGGTGCCACAGTATTTCGCTCGGATTTGCCGGAATTGCCGGAATTAGACAATCTCTTTAATCCTGAAGGTGCAATTGCCGAAGCTCAAGACTTAGCAGCCGAAGCATTTGGAGCAAAATCAACTCGGTTTTTGGCCAACGGTTCGACTTGCGGAATTATCGCCGCCATCTTAGCGACTTGCGGCCCAGGAGATAAAATTATCCTGCCTCGAAATATCCACTCCTCGGCGATTTCAGGTTTAATTTTATCCGGTGCAATTCCGATTTTTGTCAATCCCGAGTACGATCGCACTTGGGATATTGCCAACAGCATCACCCCAGAAGCCACAGCCTCCGCATTAGAACAACATCCCGACGCCAAAGCAGTAATGATAATTTACCCAACCTATCACGGCGTCTGCGGGGATTTGCGGGCGATCGCCCAAATTACCCATCAATACAACATACCGTTATTAGTAGACGAAGCCCACGGCGCGCACTTTAACTTTCATTCAAACTTGCCAGAAACGGCACTATCAGGCGGTGCCGATTTAACAGTACAATCAATCCACAAAACCCTCGGTGCAATGACACAAGCATCGATGCTGCACGTCAAGGGCGATCGCATAGATATCCAAAAATTAAATAGAGCATTGCAGTTAGTACAATCTACCAGTCCGAGTTACATACTATTAGCATCCCTAGACGCAGCCCGCCAACAAATCGCACTGCACGGCGAACAGTTAATGACCAAAACTTTACTGCTAGCCGAAAAAGCGCGATCGCGCATCAGTCTAATTCCCGGCTTATCAGTTTTAGAACCGTTAAATACACCCGGTTTTGCAGCATTAGACCGAACCCGGCTAACAGTAAAAGTATCCGATTTAGGAATCACAGGATTTGCCGCCGATGAAATTATGCACTCGGAACTCGCAGTCACCGCAGAACTTCCCATGCCTCAACATCTAACATTTATTATTAGCTTGGGCAATACAGAAACAGATATTGACAATTTAGTTAAAGCTTTTACGATTTTAGAAGGAAGAAGGAAGAAGGAAGAAGGAAGAAGGAAGAAGGAAGAAGGAAGATTTGCCCCATCTCCCCCTCTCCCACTCTCCCCCTCTCCCAATCTCCCACTCTCCCCCTCTCCCCCTCTCCTCTCCCCCCGCGAGGCTTTCTTTTTGCCAGCGGAAACAGTACCCGCAGACAAAGCAGTCGATCGCCTCAGCGCCGAACTCATATGTCCCTACCCCCCAGGAATACCAGTCCTGATGCCCGGTGAAATCATTACCCCAGAAGCCGTTGACTACCTGCAACAAGTCCTTACCGCCGGCGGCAAAATCACAGGTTGTAGCGATAGAAACCTCCAAACTCTCAAGGTTGTGCGACAGTAAATATAAAGGCTTGGGGGAAATGGGGAGAATTTCTACTTCTTCCGCGAGTTCCAACTTCGGTCTTGCTTCAATCAAAAATCAAAAATCAAAAATAGAACTATGCTTTGGCCCTACGTCACTCCAGGCATTCCCGATGACTTATTTGAACGTTTACCGGGAATTCCCATGAGTAAGCGAGAAGTCCGACTGCTGTTACTCTCCCACCTGCGGCTGCAAGCAGACTCAGTGGTGTGGGACATCGGTGCAGGTACTGGCACAATCGCCGTAGAAACAGGTTTGCTGTGTCCCAAAGGTCGGATTATCGCCGTCGAAAGGGACGAAGAAGTCGCAAGCTTGATTCGCAGAAATTGCGATCGATTCGATCTCAACAACGTAGAAGTCATAGAAGGCAGTGCCCCGGAATGCCTCAAAAACCTGCCCCAACGGCCCCACCGAGTCTGCATCGAAGGAGGTCGCCCCATTAAAGCCATTCTCCAAGAAGTCTGGCGGTACTTGCAACCCCACGGTAGAGTTGTCGCTACCGCTGGCAATTTAGAGAATCTTTACGCCATTTCCGAAGGGTTCGCCGAGTTGCAAGTCCGCAACATCGAAGTAGTCCAGTCCGCCGTCAACCGCTTGGAGACTCGCGGCCTGAGTCAAACCTTTGCCGCCGTCAATCCCATATTTATTCTCAGTGGCGAAAAGCTGGATTAGAAGTTAGTTGACTGTTGACTGTTGACTGTTGACTGTTGTTATTGGTTATTTGTTACCAATCACCTTCCAGGCTGTACCTGCAATGCCCCATGCCTCATGCTTTTAGGCCCCATGCCCATTCCTAAATGTAATTCTTAATCTTTTTTAAGTTCACTTAACCTTCATACTTAAGAATAGGGGCCACCATAGCTGGATTGACCGCCTGATTTGAGATTTTGGATCGCCGATTGGAAATGGGGGTTAGCTGTGCAACGGAGAAACTCGTGCTCTTGAAAAATCCAAAATCCAAAATCCAAAATCCAAAATCGAATGACCCGCCGCCGTCTGCAAGAGAAATTCATTTTATGCCTTGGTCTCGTATCCTCAGTGGAATAGTTGCGATCGCCCTTGCTTTGGGAATGATTATTATGGGGGGATGGTACTTCACCGTCGGCTTTGGAGTCATCGTCTACCTAGGCCAATTGGAATATTTTGAATTAGCCAGGGCTAAAGGCATTGCACCTGCTGCCAAAACTACCTTAGCCGTCAGTCAAGGTCTGCTAATTACTGCCGCCCTAGCACCGCAACTCGTAGACGCCATGTTCCCCCTAGCCGGAACCTTAATCTGTTTCTACCTGTTATTCCAACCTAAATTATCTACGATCGCCGATATTGCCTCCTCAATTTTAGGATTGTTCTACGGCGGTTATTTGCCCAGCTATTGGATACGGCTGCGAGTCGGCATCGACCCAGCCAATCTTGCTACAACTGGACTGGGCAAAGCAGTAGCAAGCAATTTGCCCGTTAACATTTACTCACCGCCGTCTTGGACAACTTCGGGCCACATTTCTTTAGGATTGACTTCGCTGCTGCTTGCTTTCCTCTGCATCTGGGCCGCTGACATTGGGGCTTATTTTGTCGGCAAATTCTTCGGCCGCACTAGCCTGTCCCACATCAGCCCCAAAAAAACCGTTGAAGGTGCCGTATTTGGAGTTTGCGGCAGCATCGCCGTGGCCGTCGCTGGGTCTTGGTATTTACACTGGCCGGGGTGGCCGTATACTGGGGCTGCTTTTGGTCTGTTGATTGGCGTTGCTAGCCTGTTGGGAGATTTAACTGAGTCGATGATGAAGCGAGACGCCGGTGTTAAGGATTCGGGACAGTTGATCCCCGGTCACGGCGGCATTCTCGATCGCACCGACAGTTATGTTTTTACCGCACCCTTAGTCTACTATTTTGTCACTTTACTGTTGCCCGCGATCGACTCTTACCTCATCGCCCGCTAATTGCCAATTGAGAATTGGGAATGGGGAATTTGGCATTGGGAATTGGGTATGTATTCCCAAGCTGTGCGTGGAAGGTTAAAGTCAACAGTCAACAGTCAACAGTCAACAGTCAACTGTTAACTAACTAAGGCAAAACTCTAATTCCTCCCCGACAAACAATCTCCCCCGGACTCAAAATCAACTCTTCTATCTCAACTTCCGGCCCAAAATCAATTTTAAAACCATTGAAATCACTGCTCTTTAATTCTCCATCCATTTCGATTTCTGGTGCTTCAAACATCAATTCGCGACCGCTGGCCATCCGCAAACCAGTCCGCAATACCAAAGGAATTTGCCTACCGCCAGCGCGCAAAATTGTCGCCGAAAGCGTCAACACACCCGCCTCAATTGCAATCAGCGAATTTTGCAACTTCAGCGACTTTTCCCTATCTGTTAGCGGCAGCATCGTCCGCAAAAATTCGCTCAAAGCATCAGCAAGCAAAGGCGCTTTCAGCGACGCATTCAAATCCGCTTGACTTAGCCTCAAAAGGCCTGCCACGGGAACGGATTCCACCAGACGCAGGGGTTGGCCTTTGAGAGCTTGACCCAGGTTGATGCGAATGCCACAGCCCTCTAGGGCAACTTCAGTTAGGTGTAGTCCTTTATACACAGCACCGCTCGCGGCAGCCGTTACTTTGGGGATCGCACCGCTGAAGATTTGTCGATCGCTCCCCTCAATTTTCACCTTCAACTCGTCTACCTGCTGAACTTGCGATCGCAGCCACAACTGCACCGCCGGAGACAGCACGGCGCTCGCGATCCGGCTGCCTTGACTAGGCGTTGGTTTCCCCGGCTCTAAGCCGAGATTAACAGTCCCACCAGAGCCAGCAGCGCCATCTCTATTGTCAAATTGAAGAGAGTTTCGATCGACAGTCATAAACAATTTCAGAATATAAACCTTAATATTCAAGCACACAAATTTAACTAGAACTTGCGCATCCGGCCTGACAAACGCGGTTTCTTCATAGATATATCGCCGTCAACCTCTAATTCTTCTGGCGAAACCGGGTTGATGAGCGCAACTCCTATGAGCTCCCAAAGCAAGCAGAAATCTCGAATCAGCAACGCCAGAAGCAGAAAAATTCTCACCCGACTCGGGCCTTTCGATCTCTCCTTCCTTCGCCAGTTGTGCGATCCCCAGGAAAACTTCGCGATCGAGCGTATAAATTTAACCAGCAGTACGGGATTTATGGTAGTGTGGGTTTAGGGTCTGGTCAGACCCACAGCTCTCAAATTAGCCGCAAACCAACGGTGCAAGCCTGTGCCTGCCGCGAGTCTTTTCCTCGTAGTTTTTGCACAACATTCAGGGTCATGCCATCAGGACAATCCTTACATGGCGCAACGCCCTGTAAGTATTGGTCGATCGTGATAATTTATTCCCAACCCGGAATAGAGCATTGCCAGCATCGGTTAATCAATTAACCGTGTCGTGTTCCCTCCCCCACCGCTCACTCGTTGGGGGTTTCCACACTCCCGTCATGTCTGATGAAAGGCTGCAAAAAATCCTCGCCCAGTGGGGCATTGCCTCTCGCCGTCTTGCAGAACAGATGATTGTAGCTGGACGAGTCCGAGTTAATGGCAATATTGTTCGCTTAGGAGAAAAAGCGAACCCCGATCGGGACCTGATCGAAGTCGATGGAGTCCCGGTAAAACCAACGGATAGACCGTCACAGGTTTATCTATTGCTCAACAAACCGGCAGGCGTCGTTTCTACTTGCAGCGATCCCAGATCTCGATCGAAAGTTCTCGACTTGCTGCCACCCCAACTGCGCTCGGGTCAAGGCATCCACCCCGTAGGACGCTTAGATGCAGATTCCACCGGCGCCCTCTTGCTCACCAATGATGGTAAGCTGACATTTTGTTTGACCCATCCGCGTCACTCGATCGCCAAAACTTATCAGGTTTGGGTGCTCGGCGATCCCCCGGAACCCATACTGCAAGCGTGGCGTCAGGGCATCATCTTGTCAGGCAGAAAGACTTTGCCCGCGAAAGTAAGAGTTCTCGAGCGCGCGCGCGAGCAAACTCTGTTAGAAGTCATTCTATCAGAAGGCAGAAACCGACAGATTCGGCGAACAGCCGAGCAGTTGGGATATCCCGTGGTGCGCCTGCACCGCACCGCCATCGGCCCGATTCAATTGCAGCGGCCCGAATTGCCAATATTGCCACCAGGCTGCTACCGACCCCTAGAAGATTCGGAAATTATTTATTTATGGAATCTAGTCAACCTAACATCAATAAGCGTGCCAGTAAATTCCCAGGAGCACAGCATATGACAAAGAATTTATTGTTTTTATTCTTCAAAACAACTAAGAAGAAACTGCACTCCCAAGAGCCAGAACCAGCTCAGAAGAAGCTAGCGGAAATAGGGGCTCAACTCCGTCAGTACCGCGAACAGCACTCGATTTGTTTGGACAAAGTAGCCCTGGTAACAATGATTAGGCGGAATCTGCTGCAAGCCATTGAGGACGGTCAACTCGACCAACTTCCCGAACCCGTCTACACTCAGGGTTTGATCAAGCGCTACGCTGAAGCAATGGGTTTGGACGGAAGTCAGTTTGCCGAGTTTTTCCCGATCGAACCGCCACCTCGAGCGAGAACCAAGCTATCCTGGCAAGATGGGCCTCAGTTGCGGCCGATCCACCTGTACATCTTTTATACATTTCTAATTATCTGTTCAGTCAATGTCTTATCTCAGTTGATGGGCAGTTCTGTGACCGCAAAAAACGGTGCGGGAGCCGAAGAACTCGCACTTGGGCAGCAACAACAAGCTCGCGCCGCTGCTGAGGCATCGAGCGCCTCAAAAACTCAGAAACCGGATAGTTACGCCACTGTGGAAGCAGCAAGAACCGGTCAAAAATTAGATACATCTGGCAATAAACCAGTGATGGTTAGCCTCACTTTTAAAGCAGAATCGTGGATGCAGGTTGAAGTCGATGGCAAAACAGAGTTTGAGGGAGTTTTGCCTTCAGGGACTGTGCGCACCTGGCAGGCTCAAAAGCAATTAGTAGTTGTAGCTGGTAACGCCGGCGGAGTAATGATTGCTGTTAATAACGGACAAGCCGAACTACTCGGAGTTCCTGGAGTCGTGAAAGAAGTTGTTTTTAAAGCAGACGAACTCAAGCCTTCAGCAAAGCCCAAGAATGAAGGTTAATTGTTAATTGTTAAGTGGTAATTGTTAATGAGTAATCGGGAATAGGTAATGGCTGGCACCCCACAGCTTTTAATTAGAATGTCCGTCTTTATTGACTCATTACCAATTACCAATTACCAATTACCCATTAACAATTACCCATTACCAACTACCCATTCCCCACGATCAATTTTTATGGGGAGCGCGCCCGGAGATGTAAGTCATGGTTTTGAGCCGATCGCCCACTTCCCTATTTAAAGCTTCGGGCCGATACCGCCAGCCCCAATTTCCCTCTGGTTTCCCCGGAAAATTCATCCGCGCGTCTGTGTCCAAACCCAACAAATCTTGAAACGGCACAATTGCCATATTAGCAATAGACATCCAACCCATGCGGATTAAAGACCAGTGGATTCCTTGGGGATCGATGCAGCCCAAATAACGCAAAACCTCATCTCTTTCGTAGTTTGACAGTTGATTGAACCAGCCGACAGTCGTGTCGTTGTCGTGGGTGCCGGTGTAAACTACGCAGTTGCGATCGTAGTTGAAAGGCAAAAAAGGATCGCCAGGGCCCGCGCCGAAAGCAAACTGCAAAATCTTCATTCCTGGAAACTCGTATCGATCGCGCAAAGCTACCACTTCTGGAGTAATTACCCCTAAATCCTCAGCGATAATCGGCAAATCGCCAAACTTCTGGTTAATTAGATCCAACAAAGCTGTTCCCGGCGCTTTAATCCACTCTCCGTACATAGCAGTTTCTTGCCCGCGCTCCACCGCCCAGTAAGCGTCAAATCCTCGAAAGTGGTCGATCCGAGTCACGTCTACATAAGCGAAAATCGCTTCAAAACGCTCCACCCACCATTCGAAATTACTTGCTTGCAACTTCTCCCAATTGTAGACGGGGTTGCCCCACAATTGACCTGTACTGCTGAAGTAATCCGGGGGAACTCCCGCCATTAAAGCTGGTTCTCCGCTGGCTTCATCCAAGCAGAATATTTCTCGATGAGACCATACATCCGCGCTGTCGTGAGCTACATAAATCGGAATGTCGCCAATAATTTTAATGTCCCGCAGATTGGCATAGCGTTTCAACTCCGTCCACTGGCTAAAAAACTCAAACTGGACGTATTTGTAGTAATAAATCTCAGCATTTAGCTGCTGGCGCCACTTCTCTAGAGACTCTGGTTCTCGACGGGCAATTTCTGGTTCCCAATTATTCCAGCTAACACCGCCAAAGTGGTCTTTTAGTGCCATAAATAAGGCGTAATCTTCCAGCCAATTCTCTTTGCTTTCGCAAAAACCTGAGAATTCTTTTTGCTGCATCGGCGATGCTTTGGCTTTGAAGTTTTCGCAAGCTTTTTTGAGCAAAGGCACTTTCAGGGCGATCGCCCGCTCGAAGTCTACATAATCGAGCGGAAATTCTGGTAAATTAGCGAAGTCTTCATCGCCGAGCAATTGGTCGTCCCGCAGCAGTTCTGGGTTGATCAGCAGCGGATTTCCCGCCATTGCTGAATAGCACGAATAAGGAGAATTGCCGTATCCTGTCGGCCCCAGCGGCAATACCTGCCAGTATTGCTGGTCGCTCTCTACTAAAAAGTCAATAAAGCGATATGCTTCTATTCCCATGTCTCCCATGCCAAATCGACTGGGAAAGGATGTGGGGTGGAGTAGAATGCCGCTCGATCGGGGAAAAAGCATAATCTATCTAAAGATATAGGAATTAAACATTGACAATTTGACCGATATTCCCTACCAGTTAAACTTCGTAGTTTTTAGGGCGATTGTCAGGGCAAATACTTTTGTGATTGTCTCATATTTTCTGCCAGAACGTGCTTGCCAAATATTTTTATCGCACTCTACTCACAACTTCTGAGTAGATCCCAAAGATCAAAATCCAGAGTTACCCGATTGCCTCGCTTTCGCAACGCCGGTTTTTTTACCCAGGTGCATTTGCTGCAACAAAGTAGTTTGGTCGATCGCACCCGGTTTCTGCCTAAGTTTTGAAGATAACTTTTCTTTCGCTTTCGCCCTATCTCTCTGCAGTAGTAAATTGCCCGCCAAAAATCAGCCATCGCTTAAGCAGAGCCCATGCACAAATCAGCCGGCTGTTTTGTATCTCAAAAAACAGTCGGCTGCGGAATTACCTGAAAAGAGGCTGAGTTTAAGCTTGGTTGTTGAACATTTTCTGCACTTGTTTGAGAGCTAAAGTGCCGATGTTGTAAGCTGCCCAGCCGCCCGCCAACAATACGGGCATCAATACTATTAGTATGCGGAAGTCAAAATCCATGAGTTCTCCTCCTAAAGTTTTTTAACAAATTCTCATAATCTATTTGTATCTCATTTTGTCGCCATTCTCCAGACTCTTTAACCAAATATTGTCGCCTTTGAAAGTTCCTGGGCCAGCCGCCCCAGACGCAGGAGGACATCCCTGCAGAAGAATTGAGATCGAAACTCAAGCCAACCGCGGGATCTCGACATTCGCTGCACCACTTATTCCAAAATCAGTTTCGCAATCCCTTCCACCACCTGAGTTAGAGGATCTTTAGGGAAGTGCAGCACAAACACCCCCTGGCTGGCGAGAAGCATCATCTTGTCGCTGTGGGGCAGCACCCCTGCAACTGGGATGGTGAAAATACTCTCTACTTGCTGCTTCAAATCCTCGAAATCTAGGGATTCAGGGGCTTTATTGATCGTCATCAAAATCTTGGGAACTTCTAATTTTCGGGCCACATCTACCGTCACAGCCGTTCCCTGAAAATCTTGCTGATCCGGACGCAGAATCAGCAGCAGGATGTCGGAAATGGTGATGCTGAGGAGGGTTTCTTCGTTGAGCCCCGGGTGCGTGTCGATAAATAGGTAGTCTAAGTCAAGAACATCGATCAGTTCTTGAAAGCCGTCGGTAAGCAGTCCCACATCGTAGCCTTCGCGCAAAACTCGCGCTATCTCCCCTGCTTTAATGCTCGAAGGAATCAGGTAGAGCGTGCCGTTACTGGCTAATTTTGGCAGCAGCGAACTCACATCGTAGGCTGTATCCCCGATCGGACACCGGCCCCACAGGTAATCGTTCAAGCAGCGATCCATGTTGCTCTCGCTGAAACCGAACAGCACGTGAATCCCCGGCGATTGAATGTCGGTGTCCACAATGGCGACCCGATTTCCGCCGCGAGCGATAATAGCTGCCAGGTTTGCTGTCGTGTTCGATTTGCCAGTTCCGCCGCGGTAAGAGTGGACAGAGATGATTTTGGACATGATCTGCGTATGAGGGTAAGTAACGGCGAGAATTAATTATGATGCAATTCTCGATGCAGTCGAGTTCTCTGTCATTCTTCCTTGTCCCCCAAATCCTCCTTGTCTGCTAAACTATCAATTTTTTGATCTTGTATCCTCTTTTCTGCGCCCCTGCGCTGCCGCATCAGTTTGGCTTTGGCTTGCAAATGGCTGAACTCGTCATCCGGTTTGGTTTCGGCTGAACTAGCACCGCCGCCGGCATCAGGAGCCACACCCGTTTTTGAGCTGCTTTCCCCTTCAGTCACGGCGACGCGCTGCTTCTGCTGTTTGGCTTTTTCCTGCAACAGAGTTAAGTATTCGTCTGTCTGACTTTCGGCTTTGGGAAGCTCTGGGACGCGGGCAGTTATTTCTTGGGGTTCGGAAGGTGCTTTTTCAGAGGTTTCTTGTTTGCTAATCCTCAGTTTATCTCTCTTTTGCTGCAAATCTATAAAGAACTGAGATTGGGTGATTTCTGCGACTTGCTGGTCTTTTTTGGCTTGGTCTATTTCGATTTTGAAGACTTGTTTTACTCGATCGCTAATTGCTTTCCCGTATCCGGCTTTATTAAATCTTTCTGCCGATACTATGCTAGCGCCAGCTAGGATTAATGCTAAGGTTGGTGCTGCCACAGGCACCCACCCTCCCAACAGAAAAATCCCAAAGCTGAGCGCGCAGCACCCGGACAGCATTGCTGCGAATGTCCCCCCCAACTTCGCTGGGTGAGCTATCCGCGATGCCAAGGTTCCTCCCACAATTGACCATCCCGAAATCCACAAGATTTCTGCCCATTCCGGCCAAAACCAAAACATCGGTCTGTTGTCTAAAACTGTACTCAAAATTTGGCTGACTACTTGTGCGTGTGCCACGATCCCCGGCATGAATTGCTTGTTTTGCTGTTGCCCGCTGTAAGGAGTATAAAAGAAATCTTTAACGCTGTCTGTGGTGTAACCGATGAGAACTATTTTATCTTTAACTAAATGCGGGTCAACTTTCCCTTCTAAAACATCCGTAATTCTGACTTGGTTTGCGACTTGCCGCCTGGAACGATAATTAATTAATATTTGATATCCCCTGGTATCGGCATTTGTGTATCCTCCGTCATTGCTTTCTAGTCGTTTTAATTGGGTTTTTCCCAGCCATAAAGATTGATCGGCTGCCAGTTTGGGATAAATTTTTTGCCCTTGCAGATAGCGGAGTGCTAGCTTGAGGTTGAAGGAATATAAAACTTGAGAGTTGTCATTGCAAAGATGTTTTTTTACCGAGGATTTGCCCTCCATTTTCGGTGGTTTCATAAATAATAAAGACCTGCGGAGTATGCCGCCAGGATCGATTCCGAAATCTGCAAATCCCACCCGGTTTTCTGGCATTCCCGGCGGAGGCGGAGAACCAGGATTGTCCGGGCCCCCGTCGGTGACTAAACATACCCCGATAATTAGATCGCTTTTTTGCAAAACTTTAGTTAATTCCTGGCGCCCGTCTCCTAAAGGTACGTCTCGCAATACATCTAAACCGATGACTGCTGGCTGCATTTTTTCCAGTTTTTGTAAGGTTGCAGCTATGTTGCGATCGGATATCGGCCACTGATCCAGTTTCTGAATGTCTGCTTCGGTAATCCCCACAACTAGCAAGCGCGAGTCTGGCTGTTCCTCGGGACGCCACCTCACCATTTGGTCGTAAACGCTTAATTCTATTGGTTGGAGTATTCCTAGCTGTCTGACCCCCATCAAGGATAATGTTACTGCCGCGCTGGCAATTAATACAGACTTAGCAAATGCTAGTGATGGTTTATACATTTGACTCACTTGAGCCGCTGCCGATCGAATTTTGTTAGATATTTTACTCATTATCCCAGCATAAAAGTTTGACTTGTTTCTGGAACAGCAGTTGTTTCGCCGTGGGCCGCCTGCCGGAGACTTCCTCCATCTTAGGACACCCAGGAACTCCGAGCGCTTTGTAACAAAATTTTACATTGGGCGGCCAGCAACTGTATGCAATGATACTGGCGACCTAGGTTGGCTGATTTTCCCGACGGAGAATGCACTTGCCGATCGAATTAATTAATGTTATGGATAAGATGTCAAGGTTAAATTTGTGTATCTACGCCATCGACTAGTCGGTCAAAAATATTTGTCGCCATCAGCGAATGCCTGTGTTTGCAATATTATAGTGAAAGGTACAACAAAATGAAACGTTTTCTACATCAAGCTACACTTGCGGTCGCCGTATCTGCGATCGCAGCTACCCTCCCCAGTTCACTTGCACCGATGCGGGCACAAGCCCAGCCGCTTCTGCTGAGTCAAAATGTAAATTTCAAGCCTCCCGACGTAACAGCCCCCACCAGCCGACAAGGAGGGGCACATCGCGGCAGCAAGCTTTGTCCGGCGGGTTTATCGATTACTCCTTTAGTGCCTCCAACTAATATCGGTTTAACCCTAACAGAGTCCCCCACAATTTTTGTCTATGTTCCTCAAACCTCGGCAAAACTAGAGTTTACTCTGCTCAACGAGAGCGAAGAGGAAGTGGTCTACGAAGAAACATTTAAACTTGACAAATCTGGGATTGTTGGAGTTACCATTCCTGCTACGGCCAACAAAAAATCCATTGAAGTTGGTAAGCGATACGTGTGGTCATTTTCGCTAGTTTGCGACCCCGAAGACCGATCGGGAGATTTCGTTGTTAAAGGGTTCGTGCAGCGAGTTGAACCGCAGGCAAATCTCAAGAGCGATTTGGCAAATGCCGACCAGATGACTAGGCTCAACGTTTACGCTACAAATGGGATTTGGTACGAAACTCTCGCTACTTTAGCCCAAATGCGGCGCCAGACACCCGGGGATGCGAGGCTGACAGCCAAGTGGACGCAATTGTTGGAGTCGCAAGGACTGGAATCAGTTGCAGCTCAACCGCTGGTTCAGCCTCTCTAAAGCTCGCTATAGGTTGAAGCTTTGTCAGTCTTCCTATCGCTATGTGAAAATTGACAAATTTACCCGCTCGCGGCCGGGGTTAAAACTCCGGCTTACTTAAAAGTAGAGATGCGATCTATCACATCTCTACAATCTGGTGAAAGAGTCAATAACTCAGCCCTAAAGAAACGCTCGCTAGCAAGAATAGTTTGCAAGCAACACTGACCAGTCTAAGTCTTCACTGACTCGGTTATCAGGGTGAAAACACTCCTTGAAAGCGACGCTAGTTTCCCGCTGTGTCGCTTTCAATTAAACAGTTCTAAAGTCACGCTCAACATTCTTGTAAGCCGAAAGCACCCAAATAACCAGGTCGAAGCTAACATTACCCCGCAAGGGAGGACTTAAAATGTCTAATCTTGTTTTTGTTCTAGATACTGAGAAACGACCACTCTTACCGGTTCATCCCGGTAAAGCACGTAGGTTGTTGAACGCCGGAAAAGCGGCTGTATTTCGGAGGGACCCGTTTACGATAATTTTAAAAGTGGTAGTAACAGCAACCCCGGAATCAATCACTTTAAAAATAGACCCCGGCTCTCAAACCACAGGTATCGCATTAGTGAAGGGAGAAAAAGTCGTCTTGGGCGCCGAATTAACCCATCGCGATCGATCGCTCAAAACAACTCTCGAATCCCGCCGCTCATGGCATCGCTCACGAATAAATCGTCACACACCATACCGCCAAGCAAGGTTCTTGAATCGCACCCATCCGAAGGGTTGGTTAGCACCATCCTTGCAACATCGGACAGAAAAAACTCTAACTTGGGTCAAAAAATTGCTCCGACTTGCACCTATCGGTTCAATCGTTCAAGAGCTTGTCCGATTTGACCTACAACAATTAGAAAATCCTGAATTTTCAGGGATTGGATATTAACAAGGAGAATTGCCAGGTTACGAAGTTCGTGAGTATTTACTCAATAAGTGGGATAGAAAATGTGCTTACTGCGGTGTGGAAAATATAGCATTGCAAGTTGAGCATATTTATCCGAGAGCCAAGGGTGGAAGCAATCGAATTTCTAATCTCTGGCTTGCTTGCGATTCGTGCAATCAAAAGAAAGGAACTAAAAACAGTTCAATGTTTTTAGTTAAAAAACCTGATATTCCCAAGCGCATTCTCGCACAAGTTAAACGTCCCCTCAAGGATGCTGCTGTAAATTTGACTTGCTGGGCGTTGTTTAATCGCCTGAAAGAAACGGGATTGCCTATCGTCACTGGTTCCGGTGGATTGACTAAGTTCAACCTTACTCGATGAGAACTCCCTAAAAGCCATTGGCTTGATGTTGCCTGTGTGGGTCAAATTGAATTGTTAGAAGTTCTAACAAACAAGCCGCTGTTAATTAAAGCGACGGGACACGGAACTCGTCAAATCGGCCGCACGGATAAGTTTGGATTCCCATCTCGGTATGTTCCGAGAAACAAGTCTGTCAAAGGTTTTCAAACTGTGATATCGTAAAAGCGGTGGTTGCGACAGGTAAGAAAATACGTAAATAAGTGGGTCGTGTTGCCTGGGGTTCAAGTGGCTCATTCAATATTTCAGGATCAGAATTAGTTCCAGGAATCAGCCACCGATACTGCGAAATTGTCCATCCCAAAGATAGCTATGGTTACGCATTCTGAAAGTTCACTCGCTTATTGAAATTCCCGTGTCGTTTGCCACGAGCAGTCTCAAGACGCGCTCGGAACCCACTTACCGAATTTTTTTATGAAACGTTTTCTAAATTTTACTGCACTGGCGATGGCTGTATTTGCGATCGCAGTTACTCTCTCCAGTTTGCTTACACCGATGCAGGCTGTGCCTGCACCAATTCTGCTGACTCAGAATGTTAATTTCCAACCCCCAGATGTAACAGCCCCCGAGAACCGGCAAGGGGCGACGCATCGAGGCGAGGCTTGTCCCAAGGATTTATCTATTATTCCTTTAATACCTAAAAGCAATGATGGTTTAACCCTAGGAGAGTCGCCAACATTCTTTGCCTACATTTCTGACTCTTCGACTCAAGTCGAGTTTACTTTGCAAGCTGACGATGAAAAAGGAACCGAGGTTTACAAAACTACTTTCAAAGTTGACAAACCCGGGATAGCTGAGGTCAGTATTCCTGCTATCGGCGATCGCCAAAAATCTCTTGAGATCGGCCAGCGATATCAATGGTCGTATTCGGTGGTTTGCGATGACAAGGATCGGTCGGGGGATTATTTTGTTTACGGAATCGTGCAGCGAATTGAACCCCAGGAAACTCTCAAGAACGATTTGGCAAATGCCGACCCTATGGCTAGGGCGATCGCTTATGCTAAAAATGGGATTTGGTACGAGACTCTTGCTACTCTAGCCCAAATGCGGCGCCTCGCACCCGATGATTCCGGACCCAGGACCGAGTGGACGCAATTGTTGCAGTCCCAAGGACTAGAATCGATTGCCGATCGACCGCTAGTTGAGTCTTTTGAATAACGACTCTTGACTAATCACTGCTGAGTGTTTGCACAGTCAATTCTTCAATTTTTCAATTCTTCCATCCAGTGACCGAAAGCAGCCAGGATAGAAGCCCCCGGATTTATCCGTGCAGAACAAAAAAACCTAGTATCGGATAACAAGTCCCCGGATTGATCCGTGAGCTCGCTTTCTTCAATTCTCCAATTCTTCAATTCTTCAATCCCAAATCCAAAATCTCAAATCGATTGACCGAAAGCAGCCAGGGTAAAAGCCCCCGGATTTATCCGTGCAAAACAAAAAAACCTAGTATCTGATAACAAGTCCCCGGATTCATCCGTGAGCTCGCTTTCTTCAATTCTCCAATTCTTCAATTCTTCAATCCCAAATCTCAAATCTCAAATCTCAAATCGATTGACCGAAAGCAGCCAGGGTACAAGCCCCCGGATTTATCCGTGCAGAACAAAAAAACCTAGTATCTGATAACAAGTCCCCGGATCGATCCGTGAGCTCGCTTTCTTCAATTCTCCAATTCTTCAATTCTTCAATCCCAAATCTAAAATCTAAAATCTAAAATCTAAAATCGATTGATGGCTAATAACTTTCCGACAATTCTAGCTCTTGATTTTGACGGTGTGATTTGTGACGGACTAATCGAATATTTCCAAACAGCTTGGCGTACCTACTGTCAAATCTGGAAACCAGTCGAAACAGTGCCAGATGCAGATTTAGCTTTGAGTTTTTACCGAGTGCGGCCCGCCATCGAAACAGGTTGGGAAATGCCGCTGCTGATCCGCGCACTGCTGACAGGCATTTCCCAAGAGCAAATTTTGCTGGAGTGGCCCAATATAGTACCGCATTTATTGACCGAAAATAATTTGAAAGCGCAGTCTGTCGGCGCTATGTTAGACGGATTGCGCGATAATTGGATTGCTGATGATTTAGCTGGGTGGCTGTCTTTGCATCGCTTTTATCCAGGGGTTGCCGATCGCTTGCACTCCTTGCAGGAGAGTTCGGTGAAAGTGGCGATCGTCACTACGAAGGAAGGTCGTTTTGTGCGGGAACTTTTGCAGCTAGCAGGCGTACAAATGCCGTCCGAGTTGATTTTTGGCAAGGAATACAACAAGCCAAAACACCAAACTTTGCGGGAATTTTTGGCAGCGTCTGGCAAAGATTCGACTATTTGGTTTGTGGAAGACCGCTTAAAAACTTTGCTGTCGGTGAAGCAGCAGCCGGATTTATCTCAGGTGAGGTTATTTTTGGCTGATTGGGGTTACAATACTTTGCCAGAACGGGAATCGGTCGCCCAAAACCCACCCGTTCAATTGCTTTCTCTGTCGCAGTTTGCCGGAGATTTTGCCGATTGGCTGCCGGCAGAATGTTGATGTTAGATTTATTTGCAGGTGGGAAGTTTTTTTTGGTTGTCAGAGTCAAAAAAAATCACAAAATTTTACATTTTTTTTTGTTGACTTTTGCGGCGCTGGTATGGTATTTTTATATAATGGGATGGTTGCAAAAAAAATATTTTGGGACAGATTCCTATTATAAAATATAATATAACAGAAATTCCCCAAAAAAGCAAGAACCTCGACCGAAAAAATCAATTTTTTTTTGATACAGTCTTGCAGGCATTCTTGACCTGAGAAACTAATTTTTTTTACAGTTGCTGGGGCGGCAAGGAAATATTTTCGTCCATCAAACCCGGTGGCTGGCCAAAAAAGCAAGCTTGGTAACCGACAATTTGAAAATTGTTTTGATAATTTCTCAGCTTCAGGGCTCACAGGTGGGGCCGAGAAACCCGGTTGATACGAGTTTTGGGTTTAGTAAGGACAAATCTACCAAGAAACCGGGTTTAGCTTTTGCGACGAGTGCGATCGGCGAACTAAAATTGAAAGCTTTCTAATATTGAGACTTAAAACCAATGCTCGATTTAACTAAAGCAGCCAAGGCAATGCAGGGAATGAGCCAACATTTGAATGTGGAAGCTCAGGCGGCTCGTCAGCGTTTGGAAGTGGCTCAGAATTTGCTGGTCAAGGCTGCAGCGGAACAGGAAAAATTGGTGGAATTGCAAGAGAGTTGGCGCGATCGCACTTTATTTAATGCTGCTACGCCGATCGAGCCCTTAGACGATCGCACCTACATCACCGCACCCCCCGCCGCTCACACAGTCTTTGCCACAGACGGCTCGCAAATTTCCCCCAACCATCACGAAATAGCCTACTGCTACTTGCTAAACGTCGGCACAGTCATGCTACACTACGGGCAAAGCCGCCACCCAGTTTTAGACAGCGTCCCCGAGGTTTTCTACAAACCTGAAGACTTGTACGGTTCGCGGCAGTGGGGAATTAGAACCGAAGAATGGATGGGATATCGGCGCGCCGTTTCCGAAGCCATCGCCTTGGCAGAAATGGGCGAAAATTGGGCCAAAGTTAACGACAATAAATTGCCCGCGCCAGCTTTAGCAATGGTAGACGGTTCCCTGATTTATTGGTTTTTGGAACAGTTACCCAGCGAAGCGCGCGATCAAATTTTGCAGCCAATTTTAGAAGCTTGGCACAAGTTGCGTTTAGCAGGAATTCCCCTCTTAGGATACTTAAGCGCTTCTCGCAGCAGCGAAAGCTTATCTTTTTTGCGGTTTGAAGCTTGCACCCACGAAGTACCAGACTGCATGACAAATTGCCCGAACGTCGGATTTGCCGCCACAATTTCTTTCGCCGAAAAAGCACCTTGTCAAGAATTTGAACCCTTGCGGGATGCCATCTTGTGGGCAACAATCCTGTCCCCCGGACAAAGAAGTCCTTTATGGAAATCCCAAGCTCGAATCTTAGATTTGTACGGCCTCAATTCAGTTTATTTCTGTTACGTTCACGTCGGCACAGAAATTGCTAGGATAGAAGTGCCGGAATGGGTAGCACAAGATACTGCACAGCTAGATTTAGCATTGGGAATGATGCTGGCTCAAGTACACAAAGGCGGCGGCTATCCGGTGACGCTAGCAGAAGCTCACAATCAAGCGGTAGTCACGGGAGGCGATCGAACTCGCTTTTTCGCTTTGTTAGAGCAGCAAATGATTAAAGCAGGCTTAAAAAAGGTGGGAATTTCTTATAAGGAAACACGGAAACGCGGTAGTATTGCTTAAAGTAATAAGTACAGTAGTCCTGGACGCAGAAACCTGGTTTTTACGTAAATACTACATTTGAGGCTTTTACAATGATAAAAAAATTGGTTTTTTTGGTATGTAGCGGTTCTCAAGCGTGGTGAGGTATGGGGGCGAGTCCTATGCCCTATGCCCTATGCCCTATCAGCACCTCATGTTACTGAGAAAGGCTATAGATGCGTAAGTTATGTATAGTTAAAATAGAGTTAAAAATGTTATATGCCAATAGAACTAATTATCTTAATTGCTTCCTTACTTGTGTCTTGGCTGGTGTTTAATTGGGCTTTTAAAGTGTTGAAAGCCAGCATCGGGACTGCGATTTCTTTAGCAGCTATTGTGCTGGCGATGCAGTTAGTGTTTGGCATCGGGCCAAACCAGCTTTTTCAACATATAATTCACCTGCCGGAAACCCTGGGGAAAATGATTTCAGGCAAGTGAGCCGATTTTAGATTTTAGATTTTAGATTTTAAATTTTAGATTCGAGGACAAATTTAAAATCTAAAATCGATAGTGTTGGGTTTCATTCCTCCACCCAACTTAGGATCGCGAATTAAATAACTTACAATTTTAATTGTTATTGTGGGATGGGCGTCCCCCCCCGCCAAAAA